>JAGOVZ010000266.1 GCA_018060485.1 Ottowia sp.
GTCAGGTAGCCAATCAGGTTCTCCGCCGCCAGGTTCGCCATCGCCTGGCGCGTGGGCACGGTGGCGCTGCCGATGTGGGGGGTGAGCACGACGTTGGTGCAGGCCAGCAGGTCGGGGTGGACTTTGGGTTCGCCCTCGAACACATCCAGCCCCGCTGCGGCGATGCGGCCTTCGCGCAGGGCCTTGGCCAACGCCACGTCGTCGACGATGCCGCCGCGCGCGATGTTGACCAGCACGGCTGTGGGCTTCATCAGCGCCAGTTCGGCGGCGCCGATGGTGTGGTGCGATTCCTTCGAATACGGCACGACGAGCACCACGTGGTCGGCGGTCTGGAGCAGCTCTTGCTTGCTGACGTAGCGGGCTTTGACTTCGGCCTCGTCACTTTCAGGCAGGCGCGAGCGGTTGTGATAGATGACTTTCATGCCAAAGCCCAGAGCGCCGCGCCGCGCAATGGCCTGCCCGATGCGGCCCATGCCGATGATGCCGAGCGTGGCGCCGTGCACGTCTTGGCCGATGAGCATGTCGTAGGCCCAGCGGTCCCACTTGCCGTCGCGCAGAAAGCGCTCGCCCTCGGTCACCCGGCGGGCGGCGGCCATGAGCAGGGCAAAGCCCATGTCGGCGGTGGTTTCGGTCAGCACGCCGGGGGCGTTGGTGGCCAGCACGCCGGCAGCGGTCATGGCGGGCACGTCGAAGTTGTTGTAGCCGACGGCCATGTTGGCGCAGATTTTCAGGCCGGGGCAGGCTTGCAGCACCTCGGCGTCGATGCGTTCGCTGCCGGTGGTGAACACGCCTTGCTTTCCGCCTAAGCGGCGGATGAATTCATCCTTGAGCCAGATGTCGTCGGCCTGATTGGCTTCGACGTCGAAGTGCAGGGCCAGCTTATCGATGACTTCAGGGAAGACGGCGCGGGAGACGAGGACTTGGGGGCGTGCGGCGGTGTTCATGCGGCCATTCTAGGGATGGCCTTGCGCTCACGCCGGCAGGCGCAGCGCGCGCGGGTCGTACAGCCAGCGGCGCAGCTTGGTCACGCGCAATTGCGCGGCGTGCGGGTGCGCGGGGTTGACGAGCAGGTTGTGTTCTTCGGGCACGATGACCGAGGGCACCTGCGCCAGCAGGCTGTCGCCCTGCGCGGCCCAGGCGGTGCCCCAGGCGATGCTGACGCGCCCGGAGGGCAAGGCGTCCCAACCGACGTTTTGATCACCATCGAACACGGTGCGCGCGGCCCACGCGGCTGCGGGGATGTCGATGCTTACCAGATAGCGGTTGAGCGGCAGCGCGATGCCGCCGCCCAAGTGCACCACGGTTTCCAGGCAGGCCAGCGCGCGCGAGGTGCTGGCGTAGATCAGCGGCGTGCCGCGCGCGTTCCAGCGGCCGCCGGTGGCGCGCGCACCGGCGCCGCTCAGGTCGTCTGCGGTGTAGTCGGGCGTGTCGGTGGCGATGCGCCAGACGCTGATGGCGCCTGTTTCGGTCTCGGCAGTCACTATGATTTCGAGAGCTGCTCGCGCTTGTCCGTCAAGCGTAAACGCCCGATTTCATTTGATAAAGCAGCGTGCTCACGGCTTCGCGGCCATCGGCGGTATCGAGCAGTTCTTGCGGCGCCACGCCGCCCAGCGCGGGCACCGGATCGGCCATCCAGCGGGCGAACCAGCGGGCGGCGTCGAAATCGTCGGGCGCGGTGCCGGCTTCGCGCACCATGGCATCGACCTGGCCAATCAGACGCTCGACGCCCACCAGTTTTTCGCTCTCGGCCTGCGACAGCGGGCCGCGCTGGGTGATCTTGCGCTCGACCGTGGAGCGCGCCAGCCCCAGCACCCGCATGAACTGGTCGCGCGGCAGGCCCATGGCATCGGCCAGCGTGACGACCTCGCGCGCCGGCACGCCTTGCTTGACGCGCTGCGAACGCTCCATGGGCGACAGCCAGTACGCCGCCGTGGCGGGGCCGTGCACGTGGTAGCTGCCCAGGCGGTCAGACACCTTGGGCGCGGCAGGGGAAGAAAGGGATGCGACCATGACCATCTCCATCAATGGAGATAAATAATATACCCAATTGAGACAAATGACAAGCGCGCGGTTCGATGACGAAATGATTTCGCTGCGCTTCAATGACGGAATGCCCGAGGGGCAGTCATGGCGCGAAGCGCCGTCATCGATGGCGTCAGCCGAGGTCCTGCGCCGCCAGGCGCGTCGTCAACCCGCGTACAGCCACGGCACATCCAGAATCCGCTCGCCCAGCAGCTTGATCGACGCGTCGCGCCCCAGGCCCATCAGGCCCGTGGAATGAAAGATCTGCCCATTGCGGATCGAGCGCGCCTGCACGCGCGCGCAGCGCTGCCAGCGCGCCAGCGCGTAGCGCTTGAGGCGCGTGGGCACGTCGACCGCGTCCATGGCCAGCGCGCGGGCCAGTTCGGCCGCGTCTTCGATGGCCATGCCGGCGCCCTGCGCCAGGTACGGCCGCATGGGGTGCGCGGCATCGCCCGCCAGCGCGACCAGGCCGCACGCCATTTGCTCGGCGCCCTCCACCGGTGGCCGGTCGGCCAGCGCCCACAGGCGCCAGGCGTGGTCGTTGACGGTGGCATCGGGCACGGCGGCGATCAGCTCGCGCAGCGGCGCGCAGGTGGCGCCCATGGCGCGCGCCAGATCGGCTGCGTTGGCGCCGTGGTCCCAGCCCTGCGCGTCGGCCGGCGGATCGCCGTGCACGATCGCGACCACGTTCATCCACTCGCCGCCGCGCACCGGGTATTGCACGACGTGCAGGCGCGGGCCCAGCCAGGCGGTGACTTGCGTGCTGCGCAGCGCCGCGGGCAGCGCCGACTGGCACAGCATGGTGCGGTAGGCCAGGTGCCCGGTCACACGCGGCGGGCCGTCGTTCAGCAACTGCTGGCGCACGCGGCTCCACACGCCGTCGGCGCCCAGCAGCGCGTCGCCCTCGATCTGCTGGCCGGCCACGGTGTTCAGCGTGACCACCTTGCCGTCGTCGGTGTAGCCGGCCAGCCAGTGGTCGAGGTTGAGGTGCACATTCGGCGCGCTGCCCGCCGCCATGCACAGGATACGGTGCAGATCGGCGCGGTGGATGGTGGCGT
>JAGOVZ010000081.1 GCA_018060485.1 Ottowia sp.
TCACCCGGCCCGCTGTTCCAAACTCGCGCAGTTCGGAAACGAAGTTGTCCAGGTCAGCGGGACGCAACCGAATCAAGAGCTCACAGGACTCGGAGAGTTCGGCCGCATTGGATGCCTTGCGCGAAATCTCCAAACGGAGCGCGAGTTGTCCTTTGGTGTCAACGCAATAAGGTGCCTCGAACATTTCCGTAGCCAATCAAATCCGTTTGACCAAGCTCGAACGATCTTCGGTCGGAGCAACCGGAAGGGAATCCATCAAGAACGGCCGCCAGATCGGACGCGTCTGCGTGCCTGGCGTAAAGACTCGTTTGGCCAGCGAAATGCTCACTGCTCGCGACGACGACGATTTCAAGCAAATCGTCATCTGACCACACCCGCGACAGTTGCACTCGCGGCCGAAGTCTGGCTTCTGTCGCGAGCGTGCTCACACCACCCGCACCCGAATCACATTCCCCACGTCGCGAATCGTTTCGATCACTTTGCCATCCGGCGCCGACTCCACATCAATGATGTTGTACGCCAGCGCATCCCGGCTGCGGTTGCTCATGTCGAGCACGTTGACTTGCGCGTCGGCGAGCACGCCGAGCACGTGGCCCAGCACGCCCGCCACGTTGTCGTTGGCGATGGTGATGCGCGTGGCGCCGGGGGTGCGGTCCATGCGGATGGCGGGGTAGTTGACGCTGTTGCTGATGTGGCCGTTTTCCAGAAAGTCGATCAGCTGGTCGGCGCCCATCACGGCGCAGTTTTCTTCCGATTCCTCGGTGCTGGCTCCGATGTGCGGCAGGGCGATGATCTTTGGCTCTTGCGCAAAGCCCGGCTCGGGAAAGTCGCACACGTAGCGCCCGAGCTTTCCTGAATGCAGCGCGTTCACCACGGCCGCCGGGTCGACGATGGACTCGCGCGCAAAGTTGAGCAGCACGGCGCCGGGCTTGATGCCGGCCAGCACCTGCGCGTTGATCATGTGGCGCGTGGCATCGAGCGCCGGCACGTGCAGGCTGACATAGTCGGAGCGGCCGAGCAGCGCGGGCAGGTTCTCCATGCGCTGCACCGCGTTGGACAGGCGCCAGGCGGCGTCGATCGACAGCGCCGGGTCGAAGCCCAGCACCTTCATGCCCAGCGCCAGCGCCATGTCGGCCACCATGGAGCCGATGGCGCCGAGACCCACGATGCCCAGCGTCTTGCCGCGCAGTTCGCCACCGGCGAACCGGGCTTTTTCCTTTTCCAGCAGCGCGTGCATGGCGGCCGAATCGGTCATGTCGCCGAGCGACTGCGCATACGCGATGCCGGGCAGGATGCCGCGCGTGGCCAGCAGCATGCCGGCCAACACCAGTTCCTTCACCGCGTTGGCGTTGGCGCCGGGCGTGTTGAAGACGACGATGCCCTGCTTGCCGTAGTCATCGACTGGGATGTTGTTGACGCCCGCGCCGGCGCGCGCCACGGCCAGCAGCGAATCGGGCACCGGCTCGCCCTGCAGCTTGTGGCTGCGCAGCAGGATGGCGTCGGGCTGCTCGATGCTGCTGCCGACCTCGAACTTGTCGCGCGCAAAGCGCTCCAGCCCCTTGACCGAAATGGCGTTGTAGGTCTTGATCTTGAACATGCGCTGTCTCCTGTTTTTATAGCGGCTTGCGCTTGTCAGGCAAGCGCTGGAGGGCGATTTTGCTTGTATTCGCTCGCCCCTTTGGGGAGAGGGCAGTGTGAGGGGCGGCGGCGCTCGCGGTGGGCGTGGGCTACCCTCACCCCAGCCCTCGCTCGGAGGGAGAGGGAGCAAGTCAGGTCAGCCCTTGACCTGCTCGTACGCCCAGTTCAGCCAAGGCATCAGCGCCTCAAGATCGCTCTTCTCGACCGTGGCGCCGCACCAGATGCGGATGCCGGGCGGCGCGTCCTTGTACGAGCCGATGTCGTAGGCCACGCCTTCGGTCTCCAGCAGCTTGACCAGCGCCTTGACCTTGTCTTCAGGCAGATCAAGCGACAGGCACACGCTGGTGTTCGAGCGCGTCTCTTTTGTCTTGGCGAGGAACGAGATCCACGGGTTGTCAGCGACGAAATCCTCGATCACCTTCAGGTTGGCCTGGCTGCGCGCGATGGTGCCCTGGACGCCGCCCACGCTCTCGCACCACTTCAGCGCGTCCAGGTAATCGGCCACGCACAGCATGCTGGGCGTGTTGATGGTGTCGCCCTTGAACAGACCTTCGGTCAGCTTGCCGCCGCTGGTCATGCGGAAGATTTTCGGCAGCGGCCACGGCGGGCTGTAGCTTTCGAGCCGCTCCACCGCACGCGGGCCGAGGATCAGCATGCCGTGCGCGCCCTCGCCGCCCAGCACCTTTTGCCACGAATAGGTGATGACGTCGAGCTTGCGCCACGGCATCTCCATGGCAAAGATGGCGCTGGTGGCATCGCAGATCGTGAGGCCCTTGCGGTCGTCGTCAATCCAGTCGCCATTGGGCACGCGCACGCCGCTGGTGGTGCCGTTCCAGGTGAAGACCACGTCGTTGTCGAAGTTCACCTGCGCCAGATCGACGATGTCGCCATAGCCGGCTTCCAGCTTGCGCGCGTTCGGCAATTTCAGCTGCTTCATCACGTCGGTCACCCAGCCGGCGCCAAACGATTCCCACGCCAGCATGTCGACGCCGCGCGGGCCGAGCAGCGACCACATCGCCATCTCGACCGCGCCGGTGTCGGACGCGGGTACAACCGCCACGCGGTAGCCCTCGGGCAAACCCAGAATGCGCGCGGTTTCGGTGCAGCAGGCGCCCAGCAGCTTCTTGCCCAGCGCCGAGCGGTGCGAGCGGCCGAGCGCGCTCAGATCGAGCTGGGCCACGTCGTAGCCCGGGCGCTTGGCGCACGGGCCCGACGAGAAATTGGGGATGCGGGGTTTGGTGCTGGGCATGCTCATGCGCGTCTCGGGTGGAAGTTGGAGGGCAAAAAGCCATTCTAGGGTGCCGCCTAGAATCGCCGGCCATGACCTTTCTCGACCAATTGTGCGAAGCCGAAAGCCTGAACCAGTCGATGCTGTGCGTGGGGCTGGACCCGGAGCCGAGCCGCTTTCCCGCCGGCATCACGCGCGATGCGCAGGGCATTCACGACTTTTGCGTGCGCATCGTCGAGGCGACGGCCGATCTGGCGATCGCGTTCAAGCCGCAGATCGCCTACTTTGCCGCGCACCGGGCCGAGCCGCAGCTGGAGCGCCTGATGGCGCGCATGCGCGAGATCGCGCCCAAGGTGCCGATCATTCTGGACGCCAAGCGCGGCGACATCGGCAGCACGGCAGAGCAGTATGCGCGCGAGGCATTTGATCGCTACGGCGCCGACGCGGTCACGCTGTCGCCCTTCATGGGCTTCGATTCGGTGGCGCCCTACCTGCAATACAAAGGCAAAGGCGCGTTTTTGCTGTGCCGCACGTCGAACCCCGGCGGCGACGACCTGCAGAACCAGCGCCTGGCGTCGGTCGAAGGGCAGCCGCTGCTGTACGAGCACGTCGCGCGCCTGGCGCAAGGTCCGTGGAACCTGAACGGCCAGCTCGGCCTGGTGGTGGGCGCGACCTATCCGCAAGAGATCGAGCGCGTGCGCGAACTGGCGCCGACGCTGCCGCTGCTGATTCCCGGTGTCGGCGCGCAGGGCGGCGATGCGGCGGCGACGGTGCAGGCCGGCTGGCGCGGCGACGGCGCGGGCGCCACCACGGGCGCGGTCATCGTCAACAGCTCGCGCGCCATTCTGTATGCCGGCGAGGGCACCGATTTCGCCGACGCGGCGCGTGCTGCGGCGCTGGCGACGCGCGATGCGCTGAACCGCGCTCGCGCTGCTTGATGCTCTGTTTTACATAGCTGCCCGCGCTTATCCAATCAGCGCCAGCGGCCGATTTGACTCATAAAGCGAAGGAACCCGTCAAAGTGCCACGCCCCACCCACCTCTCGCTGGCCCTGATGCTGGCCACGTTCGCCGCCGCCCCCGCCGCGCTGGCGCAGGCCTACCCGACCAAGCCGGTCACCATCGTCGTCGGCTACCCGGCTGGCGGCAGCACCGACCTGACGGGGCGCACGCTGGGCGACGCGCTGGCCAAGCAGCTGGGCGTGCCGGTGGTGATCGAGAACCTGGGCGGCGCCGGCGGCGCCATCGGCGCGCAGAAGGTCGCCAGCGCGGCGCCCGACGGCTACACGTTGCTGGTCGGCGCCAACAACGAGGTGGCGATCAGCAAGCTGGTCACCAAGACCACCAGGTACGACCTGAAGGACTTCACGCCCATCGGCCTGATCGCCTCGCAGCCGATGGTGCTTGTGGCCTCGCCGACGGCGGGCGTCAAGAACCTCGACGAATTCCTGGCCAAGGTGAAGGCCGCGCCCGGCAAGTTCAGCTACGGCAGCTCGGGCGTCGGCACCGCGCTGCACCTGGCGGGCGAAATGGTGAAGGAGCGCGCCGGCCTGTTCATGACGCACATCCCCTACCGTGGCGTGGCGCCGCTGACGACCGACCTGGTGGGCGGCAACCTGGACTACGGCGTGTTCGTGCTCTCCAGCGGGCTGCCGCACATCAAGAGCGGCAAGGTGGTGGCGCTGGGCACCACCGAGGCCAAGCGCTCGCCGCTCACGGCCGACATTCCGGCGCTGGGCGAGCACAAGGCGCTCAAGGGCATCGACATCGGCAGCTGGTTCGTGCTGATGGGCCCGGCCAGGCTGCCTGACGCCGTGGTGGCCCGGTTGAAGACCGCGCTGGCCGAATCGTTGAAGTCGCCCGATTTCCGCAAGAAGATGGAGGCCAGCGGCTCCACCGTGGCGGCGCCGGGCGGCGACATCGGCCCCTTCCTGCAAGCCGAGGTCGCCAAGTACCAGAAGATCGTGCAGTTCGCGAAAATCGAGCAATGAACGCGCCGCCGCTGGCCTTTGAGCTGCCGCTGCCGGGCATCGCCGCCTGGCGCGCCGGCAACACGGGCGCCGAAGGCGTGTGGCATTTCGAGTCTGGCCAGCCCGGCCGGCACGTGCTGATCAGCGCGCTGATCCACGGCAACGAAATTTGCGGCGCCTGGGCGCTGAAAGGCCTGCTGGAGGCCGCCATCCGCCCGCGGCGCGGCGCGCTGACGCTGATGTTCTGCAACCTGGCGGCGTTCGACACTTTCGACGCGGCGCGGCCCGATGCCGCCCGTTTTGTCGACGAAGACCTGAACCGTCAATGGTCTCCCGCGCGCCTGCAAAGCGGCAGCTCGCTGGAGCGCCGCCGCGCGGCCGAGCTGCGGCCGTTTGTCGAGCGGGCGGACTGGCTGCTCGATCTGCACTCGATGCACGAACCCTCGGCGCCGCTGCTGCTGACCGGCGTGCAGCCGCGCAATCTCGATCTGGCGCGGCAGTTGCGCGCGCCCGAGCACATCGTCATCGACGTCGGCCACAGCGACGGCGTGCGCATGCGCGACTTCGGCCGCTTTGGCCTGCCGGATGACGCGGCGGGCGACACGCGCTCGCTGTTGATCGAATGCGGCTTTCACGGCGATCCGTCAAGCCGCGCGGTGGCGCAGGATATGTGCCTGCGTTTTCTGCAAGCGGCCGGCACGCTGGACGGCTCCGCGCCCGACGCGCAACTGCCCGGCTGGCGTCTGCCCGACGCGCCGCGCCAGTGGGCGTTGAAGGTGGACGGCGCGGCCGTGGCGCGCAGCGAGCGCTTTGCGTTCGTCGCGCCGTTCACGGGGCTGGAGGTGTTGGCACACGCCGGCACCGTGATCGGCCACCACGACGGGCCCGGCGAAGGCGAGCCGGTCGTCACGCCGTACGACGACTGCGTGCTGGTCATGCCCTCGGTGCGGCAGGCGCGCGACGGCGTGACCGTGGTGCGCTTTGCGCGGCGGGCGCTGGTGCAGCCGGCGGAAAAATGAATCAAATCAGGCTTTGGCGCCTGTCAGACAAGCGCGAGCAGCTCTTTTATTGATAGTAAAACGCGAGCTCACTTCGGCCGCGCGCAATGCCCGCCGCTCACCGGCGCGCCCGAACCGGCGGCGAAGATGGGCGGCTCGAGCCGCAGGTTGACCGGCGCCGACGCGGTGTAGTCCCACGCCACAAAGGCGATCAGCCCGATCCAGAAAATCCAGCGGCGAAGCGCGGTGATGGACAACATGGCCTGTCCCTTCAAAAGCCGAAGCGCCGCCGCACGCGGATGCCGATCAAGGTGCCCATGAAGGCCATCGGCACCCAGATCCAGCCGTGCAGGCTGCCGGTGCTGATGCCGCTGACCATGGCGCCGACGTTGCAGCCAAACGCCAGCCGCGAGCTGTAGCCCAGCACGAAACCGGCCAGCAGCCCGATCGTCCACTGCGCGCTGGTCAACGGCCGCGCATCCTGCGGGCGCTTGGGCGCCACCCACAGCGCGCCGGCCAGGATGCCGATGTTGGTGATGCTGGTCACGTCCAGCAGCAGTGTCTGGTGCAGGCGTGCGGCGTGGCCGGGGTCGCTCCAGAAGGCGTTTTGCGTCGGCTCGAACAGGCCCAGCGCGGTGGCCACCTTGGCGCCCCACAGTCCGAAGCCGTAGACCACGCCCCAGGGCTGGCCGGCGATGAACAGATTCAGCGCCGCGAACAGCGCGATCACCAGCGCGCCCCAAATCCACCTGCGCGGCGTGCCCCTGAAACTGAAGCGCTGGCCGCTCCACAGCCCAACGCCAATCGCCACCAGCGCCAGCGCCGCCAGCGTGGCGGCCAGCGCGCCGCCCGCGCCCCATTGCTGCACCAGGCCGACCGGCTCCAGCGCGCCCAGCGCCAGCCAGCCATTGAGGTGCACCGAGCCCAGAAAACTGCCGAGCGCGAACAGCGGCAGGATCGCCATGTTGAGCGGCACGCCCAGGCCCGCCTTGTACAGCGTGCCCGAGCCGCAGCCGTCCGAAATCTGCATCGCCAGCCCGAACACGAAGGCGCCGATCAGCAGACTGACCGAGGGCGGCCCCAGCGCCGCCTGCGTCTCGGGGAAATGCGCCAGCAGCGGCATCGACAGCAGCGACAGCGCGGCCAGCAGGATGATCTGGCCGTACACGCCCGACGGATCGCGGTGCTCCACCAGATGGCGCCAGCCGGTGGTAAAGCCAAAGCGCGCCGCTGCCAGCGCCCAGCCCAGCCCGACGCCAACCAGCAGCAGCAGCGCCTGCCGCGCCGACACCGACCACAGCAGCCAGCCGAACAGCGCCAGGATGGCCAGCGCCAGCGGCCAGCGCTGCGCCCACGGGCGGCGCGCGGCGCCCGGCGCGCCGGCGGGAAGGGTGGCGAGTGTGCTCATCGCGTCTTGATGAAGTGAAGGTTGCGATCGGCCCAGGTGGTGAGCATGTCGCGCAGTTTGTCCCACCGGCCAGGCTCGTTCGCCATCGGCAGCGGCTCGGGCGCCTGGCTCCAGTCGATGACCGAGCCGGGGTAGAGCTTGACGTTTTTCTCGCCCAGCAGCTCCGAGCGCACGAACCAGTCGGTGGCGCTCCAGTGGCCGGCGTTGCAGAAGGTCACCACCTCCTGGCCCGGCGCGGCGTGGGCGGCGTCGGCCTCGGTCTGCAGGCTGGCCTTGTCGAGCAGCACGGCGCTGCCGAGTTCGAAGTACAGGTCGCTGTCGATGTTGATGGCGCCCGGCAGCGTGCCGCGCGCCTTGGCGGCGTCGTTGGCGATGCGGCCTTGAAAGAAGGGCGCGGGGCGCGAATCGACCAGCACGGCCTTGCCGCTGCCCAGCAACTGGCGCACCTCGGCGCGCGTGGCCAGCCACTGCGGGTTGAACTGCGGCTGCCAGCTGCTGCGCGGCGCGTGGGCGGCCTGGTTGCTGATGGGCAGGCCGGCGGCGCGCCAGGCATTCAAACCGCCGTTCAGGATCGACAACTGGCGCGCGCCCAGGCTTTTCAGCGTCCAGTAGGCGCGCGCGGCGGTGGCGAAATCGGTCGAATCGGTGCCGGTGTAGACCAGCACGGTGGGTTGCTCGGGCGTCAGGCCCAGTTGCTGCACCAGCGCCGTCAGGTCTTTCAGCGGCGGCACCAGGCCGGGGTTGGCGGGCTGACCACGCCAGCGCGCATACGGCGCCGACACCGCGCCTGGCAGGTGCTGCAGCGCATAAGCCTCGGCATCGCGCACGTCGACGATGCGCACGCCGCCGGCTTCGGCCAGCGTTTTCAGCTCGGCCGGTGTGGTGAGCGGCTGCAGGGCGTGCGCGGCGCCGGCCACGCCCAGCCAGGCGATCACGCACCAGCGGGCAAGAATAAGAAAGTTGCGCATCAGCGTCAGGTGCAGCCAGGCTGGGTGGGTCGTGCGGCGCGGCAAGGCTGGCCGGCGCCCATCGTGGGTGTGTTGATATTGTCGTGGCTTCAAGCGATCTCCCCCGTGGCCGCCTGTCCGACAGTCGCGGGGCAGCCCCGCTGACAGGCGCGCCGCTCGGCGCGGGCTAATCTGACCGCGTGCTGCCGTCCGGTGCAGGCGCTGACGGAATTTACCTTGACTTCACAGACCCTGGGGTGCCGTCGATCAACCGCCGCCGCGCCCAGGGCGTTGAAGGATGGCAGCGGCCCTGTGGCCGCAACAGACAAGGAGAGCCTCATGACGACAACCCGTTGGTTCAAACGCATCGCCGGTTCCGGCGTCACGGTGGCGCTGGCAGCCGCTCTGAGCGCCAGCTTGTTCAGCGTGTCGACGCCGAGCCAAGCGGCCGATGGCCGCTATTACCGGATGCCTGACGGCCGCGTCGAATACGTGCGCGACCGCGACCTGCGCAAATGGCGCCGCGACCAGGAGCGCCGCTGGCGCAACAGCGGCCGGTACGGCGCACCCTACGACGGGCGCGGCAGCGGCGAATTGGGCGACCGCCCGCGCGACTGGCGCTATCAAAATCGTGACTGGAGCCCCAGCAACCAATGGGGGCGCCCCGAGGGCGGTCGCTATTACCGTTACCCGGCCGACGGCGGTTGATACCGCCGAGGGCCGCGCGGCCGGCTGCCTTCAGGCGGCCGCGCGTACCGACAAATGCGGGCGCAGGTAGCGCCCGGTGTGGCTGGCCGGGTTCGCCGCCACCTCTTCCGGTGTGCCCTGCGCCACCACCGTGCCACCGCCAGCGCCGCCTTCGGGCCCCATGTCGATCAGCCAGTCGGCGGTCTTGATGACATCCAGGTTGTGCTCGATTACCACGATGGTGTTGCCCGCATCGCGCAATTGCTGCAACACCTTGAGCAGCAAATCGATGTCGGCAAAGTGCAGGCCGGTGGTCGGCTCGTCCAGGATGTAGAGCGTGCGGCCGGTGTCGCGCTTGCTGAGTTCCAGCGCCAGCTTCACGCGCTGCGCCTCGCCGCCTGAGAGCGTGGTGGCGCTCTGGCCCAACGTGATGTAACTCAGGCCTACGTCCAGCAGCGTCTGCAGCTTGCGCGCAATCGCGGGCTGGTCCTGGAAGAAGGCGTGCGCCTCTTCCACCGTCATCTGCAGGACCTGGGCGATGTTCTTGCCCTTCCACAGCACTTCCAGCGTCTCGCGGTTGTAGCGCTGGCCGTGGCAGACGTCGCAGGGCACGTAGACATCGGGCAAAAAGTGCATCTCGACCTTCACCACGCCGTCACCCTGGCAGGCTTCGCAGCGGCCGCCGCCGCTGGATTGCGGCACGTTGAAGCTGAAGCGCCCGGGGCCATAGCCGCGCTCCTTGGCGGTGGCGACTTCGGCCATCAGCTCGCGGATCGGCGTGAACAGCCCCGTGTAGGTGGCCGGGTTGCTGCGCGGCGTGCGGCCTATGGGCGACTGATCGACGGCAATGACCTTGTCGAACTGTTCCAGCCCTTCGATGGCCACGTGCGGCGCCGGCTCGTCGTGCGCGCGATGGATCTGCCGCGCGGCGGCGGCGTACAGCGTGTCGTTGACCAGCGTCGACTTGCCCGAGCCCGACACACCCGTCACGCAGGTCAGCAGCCCGACCGGCACATCGACGCTGACATTCTTCAGGTTGTGCCCGCTGGCGCCGACGATGCGCAGCACGCCCTCGGGTGCCGCGTTTTCAAGCATTTCAGGGCTCTGGCGCTTGTCTGTCAAGCGCGAGCAGCTATCTATTTCATAGTCCACACGCAGCCCCGCCGGCGCCGCGCGGCGCTTTGGGATGGCGATGGCGCGCGTGCCGCGCAGGTACTGGCCGGTCACCGAATCGGGCGCCGCCGCCACCTGCGCGAACGTGCCCTGCGCCATCACGCGCCCGCCGTGCACGCCGGCGCCCGGGCCCATGTCGATCACGTG
>JAGOVZ010000010.1:0-23969 GCA_018060485.1 Ottowia sp.
CGCGTGACCAACTCAACGTGCGCCGACACCATCGGGGTGTAGCTTAGCCTGGTAGAGCGCTACGTTCGGGACGTAGAGGCCGGAGGTTCGAATCCTCTCACCCCGACCATTCCCGCGCGGATTGGGCCGTTTGCCTCCCTCAGCGCTTGATGTGTCGATTGCTGCACACATTCCACAGCGACATCGTTTACAGATTTTCACTGATCAGCGATGATCAACTGGCTTTATTGCCTGCTTGACGATGCTCCCTATGGCTGTTGCTGATCCGATTTCCAAAGCTGCTGCACCCGCCGTGCTGCCCGGTGTGGGGCGCGCACTGGTCATGGCGGGCAAGGTCAGCCAACAGACGGCGGATGATGTGTTCCGCAAAGCCAAGGCGGCTAATCGTAATTTCATAACCGAGTTGACCGAATCGGGGGCCATTTCCGCTTCGGACTTGGCGCACACGATGTCGCAGGCTTTCTCGGCGCCGCTGCTAGATGTCGATGCGCTCGATGCCCAGCGCCTGCCCGGCGATTTGCTTGATCCCAAGCTTTCTGCCACCTACCGCATCCTCGCGCTGAGCAAGCGCGGCGGACGATTGATCGTTGTCACCGCCGATCCGTCTGATCATGAGGCGGCCGAGAAGGTCAAATTTGCGACGCAGATGGGCGTCGAATGGGTCATTGGCGAGTTCGACAAGTTGTCGCGTCTGATCGAGGAAACGACGAAAACAGCCACGCAGGCGATGGACAGTATCGTCGGCGGCGATTTCGAGTTCGATGAAGCCTCTTTGGGAACCGATGGCGCAGCGGAGGAGACCGAAGCACCTCAGACCGATGTCGAAGACGCGCCAGTCGTCAAGTTTCTGCACAAGATGCTGGTCGATGCTTTCAACATGCGCGCATCGGATTTGCACTTCGAACCGTACGAGCACAACTACCGCGTGCGTTATCGCGTCGATGGGGAACTGCGGGAAATCGTGTCACCGCCTGTCGCCATCAAGGAGAAGTTGGCGTCGCGCATCAAGGTACTGTCGCGTCTGGATATCTCGGAGAAACGGGTGCCACAGGACGGACGAATGAAGCTGAAGATCGGGCCTGATCGGGTCATCGATTTCCGCGTCAGCACGCTGCCCACGTTGTTCGGCGAAAAAATCGTGATCCGTATTCTGGATCCGAGCAGTGCCAAGTTGGGTATCGACGCGCTGGGTTACGAACCGATCGAGAAAGAGCGACTGCTGAAAGCGATCGAGCGGCCCTATGGGATGATCCTGGTGACCGGCCCCACGGGTTCGGGCAAGACGGTATCGCTCTACACCTGCCTGAACTTGCTCAACAAGCCGGGCGTCAACATCGCGACGGCCGAAGATCCATCCGAAATCAACTTGCCAGGCGTCAATCAGGTCAACGTCAACGAGAAGGCGGGCCTGACCTTCGCCGTCGCCCTCAAGGCGTTTCTGCGCCAGGATCCGGACATCATCATGGTCGGCGAGATCCGTGACCTTGAAACTGCCGACATCTCCATCAAGGCCGCGCAGACCGGGCACTTGGTGTTGTCGACGCTGCATACGAATGATGCACCGACGACGTTGACACGTATGCGGAACATGGGGATTGCGCCGTTCAATATCGCGTCAAGCGTGATCTTGATTACAGCTCAGCGTCTCGCCCGGCGGTTGTGCGCCCAATGCAAGGCGCCGGTCGATATCCCGCGCGAAACATTGATGGAGGCTGGTTTCAGCGAACTGGAGCTTGACGGTAGCTGGACGCCCTACAAGCCGGTCGGTTGCTCGGCGTGCAACAACGGCTATAAGGGGCGCGTTGGTATCTATGAAGTCATGCCCATCAGCGAGGAGCTTCAACGCATCATCCTCGCCGACGGTAGTGCGCTGGAAATCGCAGAGCAGGCGCGGCGCGAAGATGTGCGCTCACTGCGGCAATCGGGCCTGCACAAGGTCAAGCTGGGCGTGACTTCACTTGAGGAAGTGCTGGCTTGCACGAACGAGTAAGCGTGCGCCTACCGTAGAAAACCAGAGGTCGAGCAACACATGGCAACCCAAGTCGCCGGCGCCAAGGGCGTCAAAGAGTTCGTCTTCGAATGGGAAGGCAAGGATCGCAACGGCAAGATCGTTCGGGGCGAAACCCGCGCTGGCGGTGAAAATCAGGTGCAGGCGACACTGAGACGCCAAGGCATCTTCGTCACCAAGATAAAAAAACGCCGCATGCGGGCGGGCAAGAAGATCAAACCGAAAGACATCGCGATCTTCACGCGCCAGTTGGCCACGATGATGAAGGCCGGCGTGCCCTTGCTGCAGTCGTTCGACATCGTCGCACGAGGAAATCCGAACCCAAGCGTCACGAAGTTGTTAAACGACATTCGCGCGGATATCGAGACAGGCACTTCGCTCTCTGCAGCTTTCCGCAAGTACCCGCTGTATTTCAACAGTCTTTATTGCAACCTGGTTGAAGCCGGCGAAGCGGCGGGCATCTTGGAAAGCCTGCTGGATCGACTGGCCACCTACATGGAGAAAACGGAGGCCATCAAGTCGAAGATCAAGTCCGCACTCATGTATCCCATTGCGGTGATCGTGGTCGCCTTTGTGGTTGTTTCGGTGATCATGATTTTCGTGATCCCGGCTTTCAAGGAAGTGTTTTCTAACTTTGGTGCCGATCTACCAGCGCCGACCCTGTTCGTCATCGCCATGAGCGAGTTCTTCGTCCAATGGTGGTGGCTGATTTTTGGGGGCCTCGGCTTCGGCATCTACTTCTTCATGCAAGCGTGGAAGCGCAACGAGAAGGTTCAGATGTTCATGGATCGGCTGTTGTTAAGGGTTCCGATCTTTGGAGATTTGATCGAAAAATCTGTGGTTGCACGATGGACGCGGACGTTGTCCACGATGTTCGCAGCGGGTGTTCCCTTGGTCGAATCGCTTGATTCGGTCGGCGGGGCCGCCGGCAACTCGGTCTACAAAATAGCCACCGACAAGATTCAGCAGGAAGTCTCCACGGGCACCAGTCTGACAGCTGCGATGACCAATGCGAACATCTTTCCGAGCATGGTCATCCAGATGACGGCCATTGGCGAGGAGTCGGGCGCGCTCGATCACATGCTGGGCAAGGCTGCTGATTTCTATGAGGCAGAGGTCGATGAGATGGTTGCCGGCCTCTCGAGCTTGATGGAACCCATCATCATTGTGGTCCTCGGTACGGTTATCGGGGGCATCGTGGTGTCCATGTACCTGCCGATCTTCAAGCTTGGCCAGGTCGTCTGATGCCAGAGGGGCTTTGGCTGGAGGCCGCACTGGGCGGTGTGTTCGGGCTGCTCATTGGCAGCTTCCTGAACGTCGTCATCTATCGCCTGCCCAAGATGATGGAGCGGCAATGGGCCGCCGAGTGCGCGGAGATGACCGGTCAAGCACCGCCCACGCAAGAACAATTCAACTTGCTGGTGCCACGCTCGCGCTGCCAGAAATGCGGTCACCAGATTCGCTGGTACGAGAACGTCCCCGTGCTGAGCTACCTGTTTCTGCGCGGCAAGTGTTCGGCCTGCGCGACGCCGATCAGTCCACGCTATCCGTTGGTCGAGTTGGTCACGGGCCTGCTGTTCGCTTGGTGCGTCTGGCACTGGGGCTGGACCTTGACCGCAGCTGCCTGGTGCGTGTTTGCTGCCGTGCTGGTGGCGCTGACCTTGATCGATTGGGACACCACGCTGCTGCCCGACGACTTGACCTTGCCGCTGCTGTGGCTGGGCTTGCTCGCCGCGGCGTCGGGCATCACGGGCGTGCGCCTGGCTGACGCGGTGTGGGGCGCGGCGGCAGGCTATCTCTCGCTGTGGCTGGTCTACTGGGGATTCAAGCTGGCCACCGGCAAGGAAGGCATGGGCTTTGGCGACTTCAAGCTGTTCGCTGCACTGGGGGCGTGGTTTGGCTGGCAAGCGCTGGTGCCCATCATCCTGATGGCATCGGTCATCGGCGCCCTCGTTGGCATCGGCATGAAGCTGATGAGTTCGCTGCGCGAAGGTGGCGTCGTGCCGTTCGGGCCCTTCCTGTCGATGGCGGGTTTGACCGCCATGATCTTCGGGCCGCAGTCGATCCTGCGCGTGGTGGGGCTGTAAGAACGGGGCATGAGCGCAGCGACGCTCCTTGGTCTCACGGGCGGCATCGGCAGCGGCAAGAGCACCGTGGCCCAGATGCTGGCTGTACAGGGCGCCGCGATCATCGACGCCGACGCGATTTCACGCGCCACCACGGCCGCAGGCGGAGCGGCCCTGCCCACCATCGCGCAGCAATTTGGCGCTCATTTGATCGCCCCAGACGGTGCGCTGGATCGCACCGCGATGCGCGCGCTGGTGTTCGATGACGCCGACGCGCGCCAGCGGCTCGAAGCCATCATCCACCCGCTGGTGGCCCAAGAGACCGACCGCCAGGCCCGACTGGCGCTGGACGCAGGTCGCCGCCTGCTGGTGTTCGATGTTCCGCTGCTGGTCGAATCCGGCGCGCGTTGGCGCGCCAAGGTCGATCGCGTGCTGGTGATCGACTGCGACAGCGCCACCCAGATTGACCGCGTGATGGCGCGCAACGCCCTGCCGCGCGATCAGGTCGAACAAATCGTGGCCGCACAGGCATCGCGCGCGCAGCGTCTGGCAGCGGCCGACCTGGTGATTTTCAACGGCGCGGGCGTCACCCAGGACGCGTTGCGCGCCCAGGCCGCCCGGCTGGCGCAGACCTTCGGGCTATGATGCGGGCGTCAAAAAGGCGCCCCGCGTGATCCTGTACGAGTACCCCTTCAACGAGCGCATTCGCACCTACCTCAGGCTCGAACACCTCTTCGGCCGACTGGGCCAGTTGCTGGCGCGCGATGCACCCCTGGACCACCATTTCGCCCTCATTACCATCTTCGAAGTGATGGATGTGACCAGCCGCGCCGACCTGAAGTCGGAAGTGCTGAAGGACCTGGAAAAGCAGAAGGCCCACATCGGCGCCTACCGTGGCAACCCGGCCATTTCAGAGGCTTCGCTGGACGCCATCCTGACGCAACTCGACGACGCCTTTCAAAAGCTCAACCAGCAGCTTGGCAAACCGGGCCACGAGTTGACCGACAACGAATGGTTGATGAGCATCCGCAGCCGTGCAGTCATTCCGGGCGGCACCTGCGGTTTCGATCTTCCGGCCTATCACGCATGGCAGCAGGGCCAAGCGGCCGCGCGGCGCGCCGATCTGCAGGCTTGGGCCGCGTCGCTGGCCCCGATGGCCCAGGCCATCACGCTGCTGCTGCAGATCTTGCGCGACTCCGGCAAACCGCAGAAGGTCATGGCCACGGCCGGTCAGTTTCAGCAGACGCTGCCGCAAGGCCGCACCTTCCAGTTGCTGCGCCTGCGCATCGACGAATCCATGCAACTGATTCCTGAAATCAGCGGCAACCGCTTGATGGCGTCGGTGCGCCTGATGCGACAAGACGCCGACGGCAAGCTGCACATCGCGCGCGAGGATGCGCCTTTCGAGATGGCCTTGTGCGCATGAGCAATCCCGCCCGAGCCCCAAATTCAGCGAAGCCGCGCACCGTGACTTGCCCAGCCTGCGGCGGCCCCAGCCTGTTCACGCCCGACAACCACTTCCGGCCGTTCTGCAGTGAGCGCTGCAAGTTGCACGACCTGGGCGCCTGGGCCAACGAGAGTTTTCGGGTGCAGGTGGAAGAAGACGATGGCGCCGAACCGGGCGACGCCACACGTCTGCAGTAAGCCCCGGATCCAGAAGATTTTGGGCCTCCAGCGCTTGCCAGACAAGCGCAAGCAGCTATTTATCCAATAGCAGACGCTCTGCTTGCAGCCACTCCAGCACCGGCAGCGCGCCCGGCAGCACCGGCGCCACCTGCACCGGCAAGCCGCTCCATGTAAACGACTGCCCTTCGCGCATCTGCAAATCACCACGCCACGCGTGCACCTTGCAAAAATGAAGCCGCACCAGCGCGTGCGGGTAGTCGACCAATTGCTCGCGCCACGCCTGAACATCCGATGGCGCGATGACCAGGCCCAGTTCCTCGTGCAGCTCGCGCGCCAGCGCCTCTGCAACGCTCTCATCCGCCTCCAGCTTGCCGCCCGGAAACTCCCAGTAGCCGGCATACACCTTGCCCGCCGGGCGCGACGTCAGCAGAAAGCGCCCGTCCGCCTGCAGCAGCACGCCCACGGCGACGTCAACCACCGGCCGCTCGCCCACCGCCTGGCGCTGGATGTGGGCATCGGCTTTCAGCACGTCCGTCATGTCACCCCCAACAGTTCAAGCAACCAAAGGCCGCGGAGCAGGCCACGCTGGGTGCCGCGGAGCGGGCTTGGCCCGGCCGCTGGCGCCGTCCCCAGTGGGGGAAGGCGCGCGCAGCGCGACTCAGGGGGCGTCATTTCTCCCCACGAAGTCGCGCGCAAACTGATACGCCACGCGGCCCGAGCGCGAACCGCGCTCCAGCGCCCACACCAGCGATTCGGCACGCGACGATTCGATCTGCGCCGGCGTCGCGCCCAGCGCGCCCAGCCACTGCGCCACGATGGCCAAGTATTCGTCCTGGCTGAACGGGTAGAAGCTGACCCACAGGCCGAAGCGCTCGGACAGCGAAATCTTCTCTTCCACCACCTCACCCGGGTGCACCTCGCCATCGTCGGTGTGCGTGTAGCTGAGGTTCTCCTTCATGTACTCGGGCAGCAGGTGGCGGCGGTTGCTGGTGGCGTAGACCAGCACATTGGGCGTGCTGGCGGCCACGCTGCCGTCGAGGATGCTTTTGAGCGCCTTGTAACCCGCCTCGCCTTCTTCAAAGCTGAGGTCGTCGCAGTAGACGATGAACTTCTCCGGCAGGCCGGCCACCACGTCCACGATGTCGGGCAGATCAGTCAAATCGGCCTTGTCCACCTCGATCAGCCGCAGCCCCTGGGGCGCATAGGCGTTCAGGCAGGCCTTGATGAGCGAGGATTTGCCGGTGCCACGCGCGCCCGTCAGCAGCACGTTGTTGGCCGGCCGGCCTTCGACGAACTGGCGCGTGTTGCGCTCGATCTTTTCCTTCTGGGGTTCGATCTCTTTCAGGTCGCTGAGCGCCATCGCGCCGACGTGGCGCACCGGCTCCAGCGCGCCGTGGCCGCTGGCGCGCTTGCGGTAGCGCCAGGCCACCGACTGCGACCAGTCGGGCGCCGACAAGGGCTGCGGCAACACCGACTCGATGCGCGCCATCAGGCGCTCGGCCTTGTCGATCAGGCGGGCAAGGTTTTCAGTCATATCGGCCTCTGGCGCTTGTGTATCAAGCGCAAGCAGCTATAGTTTTTAAACAAGCGAAGACTCTTCCCGATGGCCGCGGAGCAGGCCGCGCCGGCGAACGCCGTGGAGCGGGCTTGGCCCGGCCACTGGGGTTGTCCCCCTTCCCGCGAAGCGCAGCGCAGCAAGAAGAGAAGGGGGAAGCCGCGTAAGCGGCTCAGGGGGATGCTCACGATCTGTAGTCGGCGTTGATGCTCACGTAGTCGTGGCTCAAGTCGCACGTCCACACCGTGTCGCTGGCCGTGCCGCGGCCCAGGTTGACGCGCACGGTGATCTCGCTTTGCTTCATCACGCGCTGGCCGTCTTCTTCGCGGTACGCCGGGTTGCGGCCGCCGTTGACGGCCACGTGCACATCATCCAGGTGCAGGTCGATCCTGGTCTGATCGAGGTCTTCAATGCCTGCATAACCCACGGCCGCCAGAATGCGCCCCAGGTTCGGGTCGCTGGCGAAGAACGCGGTCTTGACGAGCGGCGAATGCGCGATGGCATAGGCCACCTGGCGGCATTCGGCTGCGGTCTTGCCGCCATCGACCTGCACCGTGATGAACTTGGTGGCGCCCTCGCCGTCGCGCACGATGGCCTGCGCCAACAGGCGGGCAACGCCGAGCAGCGCCTGCTTCAAGGCCTGGCCGTCGGCCGAATCGAGCGACGTGACCGGCGCGTTCGCAGCCTGGTTGGTGGCGATGACGATGAACGAATCGTTGGTCGACGTGTCACCGTCGATGGTGACGCGGTTGAACGAGCCTTCGGCCAACTCCAGCGCCAACTGGTGCATCACCGATTGATCGACGCGCGCATCGGTAGCCAGAAAACCCAGCATGGTCGCCATGTTGGGGCGGATCATGCCGGCGCCTTTGCTGATGCCGGTAATGGTGATCTCGGCGCCGCCCACCTTGGCCTGGGCGCTGAAAGCCTTGGGCACCGTGTCGGTGGTCATGATGCCTTCGGCGGCGCGTGCCCAGTGGTCGGGCGCGGCATCGGCAATGGCGGCGGGCAGGCCGGCTTCGATGCGCTCGACCGGCAGCGGCTCCATGATGACGCCGGTCGAAAACGGCAGCACCTGCGCCGGCTCGATCTTGAGCAGCGCGGCCAGCGCGGCGCTGGTCTGCCGCGCGCGCGCCAGGCCGTCTTCGCCCGTGCCGGCGTTGGCGTTGCCGGTGTTGATCATCAGCGCGCGGATGTCGGGGCGGCCCTGCAGGCGCTCGCGGCAGATCTGCACCGGCGCGGCGCAAAAGCGGTTGCTGGTGAACACGCCGCCGACGCTGGTGCCCGCATCCAGCAGCATCACCGTCAAGTCCTTGCGGCCCGCCTTGCGCACGCCGGCCTCGGCGACGCCGATGCGCACGCCGGGCACGGCCTGCAGGTGGGAAGCCACGGGGGCGCTCAGGTTCACGGGCATGGTGCTTCCTTGCTGAAGGTGGTTTTGAACGAAATCAGCCTCTGGCGCTTGATGAACAAGCGCGGACAGCTATCATATCAATAGTATTCACAGCGCAAAGCAAACACGGGCCGAAGCCCGTGTCGTGCGTGCGGTGGCCGCGCATCAGCTCAACGCGCCGTGGCACTGCTTGTACTTCTTGCCGCTGCCGCATGGGCAAGGGTCGTTGCGGCCCACGCGCGGCACCGCCGCCGCGGCCGCGCCGCCCAGCAGCGCGCCGGTGCGCACCTGCAATTCAGGCAGCGTCTCGGCTTCGCCGGTTTCGGTGGGCGCGGTGTAGGTCACGTTGGTGATGCGCTCGCCGCGCTGCTCCATCTCTTCGGCGGCTTGCTCGACCTGATCGCCCGACTGGATGCGCACGTTCATCAGCGTGCGGGTGACTTCGTTTTTCACCACGTCGAGCAACTGGCCAAACAGCTCGAACGCCTCGCGCTTGTATTCCTGCTTGGGCTGCTTTTGCGCGTAGCCACGCAGGTGGATGCCCTGGCGCAGGTAGTCGAGCGCGGAGAGGTGCTCGCGCCAGTGCGTGTCGATGGCCTGCAGCAGCACCGCGCGCTCGAACTGGCGGAAATTCTCGGGGCCGACCAGCGCCAGCTTGGCGGCGTAGGCGTCGTTGGCGGCCTTGACCACGGTCTCGACGATGTCGTCGTCGGTGATGGCCGATGCGCTCTCAATCTGCTTTTGCAGCGGCAGCTCGATCTGCCACTCCTCGGCCAGCACTTTCTCCAGCGCCGGAATGTCCCACTGCTCCTCGACCGATTCGGCGGGCACGTACTGGCGCACCAGATCCATGAAGCAGCCTTCGCGCAGGCCGGCAATCTGAGCTGCCAGTTCTTCGGCATCCAGAATGTCGTTGCGCTGCTGGTAGATCACCTTGCGTTGGTCATTCGACACGTCGTCGTATTCGAGCAGCTGCTTGCGCACATCGAAGTTGCGCGCCTCGACCTTGCGCTGCGCGCTTTCGATGCTGCGGGTGACGATGCCGGCCTCGATGGCTTCGCCCTCGGGCATCTTCAGCTTGTCCATGATGGCGCGCACGCGGTCGCCGGCGAAGATGCGCATCAGCGCGTCGTCCAGGCTCAAATAGAAGCGCGACGAGCCTGGATCGCCCTGGCGGCCCGAGCGGCCGCGCAGTTGGTTGTCGATGCGGCGGCTTTCGTGCCGCTCGGTGGCGATGATGCGCAGGCCGCCCATCGCCTTGACGGCCTCGTGGTCCTTCTGCCATTGCGCGCGCAGCGCGTCGATGCGTGCCCGGCGCGTGGTGTCGTCCAGCGATTCGTCGGCCTCCAGCGCCTCGACCGCCTTCTCGACGTTGCCGCCCAGCACGATGTCGGTGCCACGGCCCGCCATGTTGGTGGCGATGGTGATCATCTTCGGCCGCCCGGCCTGCGCCACGATGTCGGCCTCGCGCGCGTGTTGCTTGGCGTTCAGCACCTGGTGCGGCAGCTTCTCTTTTTGCAGCAGCTCGGCAATGATTTCGGAGTTCTCGATCGACGTCGTGCCGACCAGCACCGGCTGCCCGCGCTCGAAGCATTCGCGGATGTCGGCAATCGCGGCGTCGTACTTTTCCTTGGTGGTCTTGTACACGCGGTCGAGCTGGTCGTCGCGCTTGCTGGGCTTGTTGGGCGGGATGACCACGGTCTCGAGACCGTAGATGTCCTGGAATTCGTAGGCCTCGGTATCGGCCGTGCCGGTCATGCCCGACAGCTTGTTGTACAGGCGAAAGTAGTTCTGGAACGTGATGGAAGCCAGCGTCTGGTTCTCGGCCTGGATCGGCACGCCTTCCTTGGCTTCCACCGCCTGGTGCAGGCCATCGGACCAGCGGCGGCCGCTCATCAGGCGGCCGGTGAATTCGTCGACGATGACGATCTCGGGCCCCTGCTCGCCCTGCTGCACCACGTAATGCTGGTCACGGTGGTACATGTGGTGCGCGCGCAGGGCGGCGTTCAGGTGGTGCATCAGCGAGATGTTGGCCGGGTCGTACAGGCTGGTGCCTTCGGGGATCAGCCCGCGCTCGGCCAGGATGCGCTCGGCGGTTTCGTGCCCTTGTTCGGTCAGGTAGACCTGGTGCGTCTTCTCGTCGGCGGTGAAATCGCCCGGCTTGGTGATGCCCAGGCCGGTGCGCGGGTCGGCCTCGCCCTCTTGCCGCGTCAGCGTCGGCACGACGGCGTTCATGGCGATGTACAGCGCCGTGTGGTCTTCGGCCTGGCCGCTGATGATGAGCGGCGTGCGCGCCTCGTCGATCAGGATCGAATCCACCTCATCGACGATGGCGTAGTTGAGCTTGCGCTGCACGCGGTCGCCGGTCTCGTAGACCATGTTGTCGCGCAGGTAGTCGAAGCCGAACTCGTTGTTGGTGCCGTAGGTGATGTCGGCGCCGTAGGCGGCCTGCTTTTCGTCGCGCGCCATCTGCGGCAGGTTGACACCGACCGTGAGGCCCAGGAAAGAGTACAGCCGGCCCATCCACTGCGCGTCGCGGTTGGCCAGGTAGTCGTTCACCGTGACCACGTGCACGCCCTTGCCCGTGAGCGCGTTCAGGTACACCGGCAGCGTGGCGGTGAGCGTCTTGCCTTCGCCGGTGCGCATCTCGGCGATCTTGCCTTCGTGCAAGGCCATGCCGCCGAGCAGCTGCACATCGAAGTGGCGCATCTTCATCACGCGCTTGGAGGCTTCGCGCACGACGGCAAAGGCCTCGGGCAGCAACTGCTCCAGACTTTCGCCGTTGGCGACTCGGCCCTTGAACTCGTCGGTCTTGGCGCGCAATTCCTCGTCACTCAGCTTTTCCAGCGTGGGCTCCAGCGCATTGATGCTCGCGGCGACCTTGCGGTACTGCTTCAGCAGGCGATCGTTGCGGCTGCCGAATATCTTGGTGAGGAGGTTGGATGTGGCCATTGGTGCGCGACCACCGCGACGCCCACTGGCGCACCGAACGGTGATCGACTGTCCCGAAAAAAGTCAAAGTGAGGCGAAACTGGGGGCAATGCGGGCGCTTGCAAGCGGCGCCCCACCATCCGCGCCCGCGCTTCGCCGGGCAACTGCGCATTTTAACGCCCACGCCGGCCGCCATAATGCGGCCGACGATCCCACCAAGCCGCCGTGACCTTTCCGAGCAAACCCGCCCTCAGCCTGCAGCAAGCCGTCTCGCAAGCCCCACTCCTGGCTCGGCTGGGTGAGATGGCAGCGGAATCCGGCGCGCGCCTGGCGATCATCCAGCCCTTGCTGCCCCCCGCGTTGCGCGGCGTCGTGAAGCCGGGTGCGCCAGAGGCGGATTCATGGACTTTGCTGGTGCCGCATGCTGCGGCGGCGGCCAAGCTGCGGCAACTGCTGCCGAATCTGTTATCAGCGCTGCATGCCGCCGGTCACCCTGTCGGAGCGATCCGCGTCAAAGTGCTCAAGACGCCTTCTTAGCGGGATTCAAATGCGAAAAACCCGCAAGCCTTCTAAAGGCCTGCGGGCTTGGTATGCCAGACAAAATGGTGCCGGTTGTCGGATTCGAACTGACGACCTACCGCTTACAAGGCGGGTGCTCTACCAACTGAGCTAAACCGGCACGAAATCGTTGAGATTCTAGCGCCCCAAAAGCGTGGAACGCCTGATCTGCCCGCTACTTGACGCGCTTGAGCGCCGGGCGCTTGCGTGGCGGCGGCGATGGTGGGTCGCCCGGGCCTTCGTCGTCATCCGCGGCTTCGGCAACCGTCACCAGTTGAATGCCGTTGCGGGGCGTTTCCGGCGCGTTCGCATCGCTGGTGATCGCCTCTGCTTCGGACACTGCCCCTTCCACGCCTACGTCGGCCACGGTTGGCACGGCCACCGGGAATGCCATGCCCTGCCCGTTTTCACGTGCATAGATGGCGATCACGCGATCGATCGGCACCATGATCTCGCGCGCGGTGCCGCCGAAGCGGGCCTTGAACTCGACAAAATCATTGCCCAGCTTCAAACCGCTGGTGGCGTCGAAGCTGATGTTCAGCACGATTTCACCGTTTTGCACGTATTCGCGCGGCACCTGCACCGTGTCATCGACCAGCACGGCGATGTAGGGCGTCAGCGCGTTGTCGGTGCACCACTCGTACAGCGCCCGAAGAAGGTACGGGCGGGTCGAGGTGGAATCGAGCGCGTTCATCATCGGCGAAACCTTACTTGCGCATCACCTTTTCAGACGGCGTCAGCGCTTCGATGTAGGCCGGGCGCGAGAAGATGCGCTCGGCGTACTTGAGCAGCGGCGCGGCGTTCTTCGACAGGTCGATGCCGTAGTAATCCAGGCGCCACAGCAGCGGCGCCAGCGCGACATCGAGCATGGAGAAGTTCTCGCCCAGGATGTACTTGTTCTTTAGGAACACCGGGGCCATCTGCGTCAGGCGATCGCGGATGTTGGCGCGCGCTTTTTCCAGCGCCTTTTCGTTGCTCTTGGTGGCGCGGTTTTCCAGCGTCGAGACGTGCGAGAACAACTCCTTCTCGAAGTTGAGCAGAAACAGTCGCACGCGCGCGCGATCCACCGGGTCGCCCGGCATCAGTTGCGGGTGCGGAAAGCGCTCGTCGATGTACTCGTTGATGATGTTCGACTCGTACAGGATCAAGTCGCGCTCGACCAGGATCGGCACCTGCCCGTAGGGGTTCATCACGCTGATGTCCTCGGGCTTGTTGTAGAGGTCGACATCGCGGATCTCGAAGTCCATGCCTTTCTCGAACAGCACGAAACGGCAGCGGTGGGAGAACGGGCAGGTCGTACCGGAATACAGCACCATCATGGCGGGGGCTCCTTAAAACGAAGGAGTGGGGTGCCGCCGCGAAGGGCGCCACTCCACTCCGTTGCCCCGGCTGGGCCAGGGCGTGATCGAGGGGAAATTACTTGACGTCTTTCCAGTAGGCGGCGTTCAGGCGCCAGGCCAGGAAAGTGAAGAACAGCAGGAACAGCAACACCCACACGCCGATCGCGACGCGCTTGTTCTGCGCCGGCTCGCCCATCCATTGCAGGAAGTTCACCAAGTCGCCAACGGTGGCGTCGTATTCCTGCGGCGTGAGCGTGCCGGGGGTCACCTGCTCCCAGCGACCGGTGAAGGCATGCACTTCATGACCGTGCTCTTCGCGCGTCTCGAAGATCGGCTTGCGTTCGCCCTGCAGTTGCCACAGCGGGTGCGGCATGCCGATGTTGGGGAAGGCCAGGTTGTTCCAGCCGGTGGGTTTGGCCGGATCGCGGTAGTAGGTGCGCAGCAAGGTGTAGATGTAGTCGGCGCCGCTGCCACCGGCGCCGGCACGCGAGCGGGCGATCAGCGTCAGGTCGGGCGGGTTGGCGCCGAACCAGGCCTTGGCCTGCTGCGGATCGATGGCCGCCTTCATGGTGTCACCCACCTTCTCGGTGGTGAACATCAGGTTGTCCTTGATCTGCTGCTCGGTCAGGCCAATGTCCTGCAGGCGGTTGTAGCGCATGAACGATGCCGAGTGGCAGTTCAGGCAGTAGTTGACGAAGATCTTGGCGCCGTGCTGCAACGATGATTGGTCGTTGGTCTTGACGGGCGCCTTGTCCCAGGCGATGCCGCCAGAGGCCGCCTGCGCGGCCACGATTTGCAGGGCCAGCGCCAGCCCGAAAAGCAGTTTCTTGCAGAGGTTCATGGTGGGGTTCTCTTGCGCTTTTTTTAGTGCGGCTTGAAGGTCACGCGGTCGGGCACCGGCTTGGGTGTCCCGAGTTGGCTCCACCAAGGCATGAGCAGGAAAAAGCCGAAATAGAACAAGGTGCCGACCATGGCCACCAGCTCGTTGGTCAGCCACGCCAGCGACGGCGTGCTGAAGATCGGGCCCGGCGCCATGATGCCCAGAATCATCAGCACGATGAACCAGATCACGAACACGGTGTACAGCCACTTGTGCCAGTCAGGGCGGTAGCGGATCGAACGCACCGGGCTGCGGTCCAGCCAGGGCAAGAAGAACAGGATGATGACCGCACCACCCATGACCACCACACCCCAGAACTTGGCGTCGAAGGTCTTGAGCAGCACGATGGCGACAAGCGCCACCACGGCAGCGGCCACCTTCAGCATCATCGAGCAGCGAACCTTCAGAAAGCCCAGCACCACGGCGGCGGCAATGATCACGCACAGCACGTTGACCATGGTGTCGGTCGTGGCGCGCAGCATCGAATAAAAGGGCGTGAAGTACCACACCGGCGCAATGTGCAGCGGCGTCACCAGCGGGTCGGCCGGGATGAAGTTGTTGTACTCGAGGAAGTAGCCACCCATCTCCGGCGCGAAGAACACCACGGCGAAGAAGATCATCAGGAACACGCCCACGCCCATGATGTCGTGCACGGTGTAGTACGGGTGGAACGGGATGCCGTCGGCCGGCGCATCGGGCGACCAGCGGTTGCCTTTGGGGCCCTCCTTGATCTCGATGCCGTCCGGGTTGTTCGAGCCGACATCGTGCAGCGCCAGCAAGTGCGCCACCACCAGGCCGATCAGCACCAGCGGCACGGCGATGACGTGGAAGCTGAAGAAGCGGTTGAGCGTGGCGTCGCCCACCACGTAGTCGCCGCGAATCAGCAGCGCCAGGTCAGGACCGATGAAGGGAATGGCGGAGAACAGGTTGACGATCACCTGCGCGCCCCAGTAGGACATCTGGCCCCAGGGCAGCAGGTAGCCCATGAAGGCTTCGGCCATCAGCGCCAGGAAGATGGCGCAGCCGAAGATCCACACCAGCTCGCGCGGCTTGCGGTAGCTGCCGTACAGCAGCCCGCGGAACATGTGCAGGTAGACGACGATGAAGAATGCCGACGCGCCGGTGGAGTGCATGTAGCGGATGAACCAGCCGCCCGGCACGTCGCGCATGATGTACTCGACCGACTCGAAGGCCTTGGCGGCATCGGGCTTGTAGTGCATCACCAGGAAGATGCCGGTGACGATCTGGATCACCAGCACCAGCATCGCCAGCGAGCCGAAGAAGTACCAGAAGTTGAAGTTCTTCGGCGCGTAGTACTCCGACATGTGCTTGCGGTATTCCGCAAACACGGTCGGGAACCGGTTTTCGAACCAGTTGCGGACTTTGGCGCCCAGCGGCGCATTGGGGGAGATTTCCTTGAACTCAGCCATGTCCGCCTCTTATGCCTTCTTGTCGTCGCCGATCAGCAGCTTGTTGTCGGCCAGGTACATGTGCGGCGGCACCTCCAGGTTGTCGGGCGCCGGCTTGTTCTTGAACACGCGGCCCGCCAGATCGAAGGTGGAGCCGTGACAGGCGCACAGAAAGCCGCCCGGCCAGTCGTCGGGCAGCGAAGGCTGCGGGCCCGGCGCGAACTTGTCGCTGGGCGAGCAGCCGAGGTGCGTGCAGATGCCGACCACCACCAGCACTTCGGGCTTGATCGAGCGCCACTGGTTCTTGGCGTACTCCGGAATCGGGATCGCCTTGCGGTCGGAATTGGGATCGGCCAGCTCGCCTTCATCCTTCTTGAGCGAGTCGAGCATGTCGGGCGTGCGGTGCAGGATCCAGATCGGCTTGCCGCGCCACTCGACGGTGATCTTCTCACCGGGCTTCACCCCGGCGATGTCCACCTCGACGGCGGCACCGGCGGCCTTGGCCTTCTCCGACGGGGCAAAGCTGCTGACGAAGGGTGTCGCCAGTGCGGCGGCGCCGGCCGCGCCCGCGCACGTCGAGGCGATGAGCCAGGTGCGCTTGCTTTTGTCTAGGGGCACGGGGGTGAAGGTGCTGGACGGTGCGTCACTCATGGCTTTTCTCTGGCGATGTTCTCATACGCGGGATCAACCGAAGATTGTAGCGGAGCGCAACAGCCGCGCCGACACCACGCGCCAGTGGGATTGATACGGATCAACCGCCGGCAATACTGGCGCCGTCTTCAACAACCCGCAGAGGGAAACAACATGGGAATGATGCAAGAGTTCAGGGAATTCGCCGTCAAGGGCAACGCCATCGACCTGGCGGTGGGCGTGATCATCGGCGGCGCGTTCGGCAAGATCGTCGACTCGATCGTCGGCGACCTGATCATGCCGATCGTCGGCAAGCTGTTCGGCGGTCTCGACTTCTCCAGCTACTACATTCCGCTGGCCGGGCAGGCAAGTGGTTTGGCCCTGGAAGAAGCCAAGAAGGCCGGTGCCGTGTTTGCCTACGGCAACTTCATCACCATCCTGGTCAACTTCATCCTGCTGGCTTTCATCATCTTCATGATGGTCAAGCAGATCAACCGCCTGAAGCGCGAACAGCCGGCCGCCGCACCCGAGGCACCGCCGGAAGAAGTGACGCTGCTGCGCGAGATTCGCGACAGCCTGAAGCGCTGATCCGCTCAGCCTTCGCAGCTACATAAACCGTAGCTCTCAGCGCCCGTCTGCCTTGCGCGACGGGCGTTTTTTATTTTGAAAGCTGGCGCGCCATGGCGACCGCCGCCAGCAGGCTGGCAGGGTCGGCAATGCCCTGGCCGGCGATGTCGAACGCGGTGCCGTGGTCGGGGCTGGTGCGCACAAAGGGCAGGCCCAGTGTCACGTTCACGCCCTGCTCCACCCCCAGGTACTTCACGGGGATCAGGCCCTGGTCGTGGTACATCGCGACCACCACGTCGAACTCCTTGAAACCCCGCCCGCGCATGAACACCGTGTCGGGCGCAAACGGGCCGCGCGCGTCGATGCCTTCGGCGCGCGCCTGGGCGATGGCGGGGGCGATGGCTTCGATCTCTTCGCGTCCGAAAAGGCCGCCTTCGCCGGCGTGCGGGTTCAGCCCCGCCACGCCAATGCGCACCGTTTTTTGTAGCGCGGCGCCAACGCTTTGATGCGTGATGCGCAGCGTTTGCAGGATGTTGCTCGCAGTAACACTTTCGATGGCATCGCGCAGCGAGACATGAATGCTCACCAGCACGGTGCGCAACTCGTCGTTGGCCAGCATCATGCGCACCGGCAGCTCGGCCACCGGCACGCCCAGGTGCTCGGCGGCCACGGCCTGCAGCAGTTCGGTGTGGCCCGGGTACAGCGAATACGGCGCGCCGGCGGCGGACAGCGCTTCCTTGTGCAGCGGCGCGGTGACGATGGCGCCCACCTCGCCCCGCAGCGCCGCGCGCGCGGCCCAGAACACGCAGTCGCCGGCCATCTTGCCGGCCGCCGCGCTCACCTGCCCCAGCGCCACGGGTTCGGCGCGCGGCACCACCTGAAGCACGGGGACGCAGCGCGGCGGCGCTGTCAGCGCGGCGGCGGGCGTGTCGATTTCGGCCACCGGCAGGCTGACTTGCGAATCGCCCTGCAGCGTGGCGGCGGCGCAGCGCAGCGTGGCCACGTCGCCGGCCACGAAGCAGCCACGCACGGTGTCGGGCGCGTCGCGAAACGCCTTGGCGATGATCTCCGGCCCGATACCGGCCGGATCGCCCAAGGTGATGACGATCGGTAGCTTCATGGTCAAAACAGGCTCCAGCGCTTGATTATCAAGCGCGAGCAGCTATCAACAGCATAGCAATCGCATCGCCTGACCATCATCACAGCGCACCGCCCGCGCGAAAGAAGAGGCTTCAACAGGGCTGCGCAGCAAGCCCAGGATGGGCCGCGAAGCAGGCCACGCCGGAACGCCGTGGCCGGGGTCTCCCCGGCCGCCAGCGTTGTCCCCCGCTGGGGGAAGGCGGCCACAGGCCGACTCAGGGGGCGCTTTTTCATGCTGGATTGTCAATATCGATGAACTCGTGCTCGATGCCCAGCTGCGCCGCCACGTGCGCCGCCAGCGCGGGCGCGCCGTAGCGCTCGGTCGCGTGGTGGCCGCAGGCGAAAAAGGCGACGCCGCATTCGCGCGCCAGGTGCGCCTGCGGTTCGGAAATCTCGCCGGTGATGAACGCCTGCGCACCCGCGGCGATGGCCGATTCAAAGTAGCCCTGCGCGCCGCCGGTGCACCAAGCTATTTTTTCAATAGCTACTGGCGCTTGTCCGACGTACGTCACCGGCCGATTCAGCACATGTTCAAGCTGCCAGGCCAGCACATCGGCGTCGGCAAAGGCTTCGCCGTCGATGCGCTGGCCGATGAAGCCCAGATCCTGCTCGCCGAAGCGGCCGGTGGCGACCAGGCCCAGCCGTCGCCCCAGTTGCGCGTTGTTGCCGAGCGTGGGGTGCGCGTCCAGCGGCAGGTGGTAGGCCAGCAGGTTGATGTCGTGCGCCAGCAGGCGCTTCAGGCGCTCTTTCATCCAGCCGGTCACCGTGCCGTCCTGCCCGCGCCAGAACAGGCCGTGGTGCACCAGGATGGCGTCGGCGCCGGCGTCGATGGCGGCGTCGATCAGCGCGCGGCTGGCCGTCACGCCGCTCACCAGCTTGGCGATGCGCGCCTTGCCCTCGACCTGCAAGCCGTTGGGGCCGTAGTCCTTGAAGCGCTCGGGGTGCAACTCGGTATCGCAGGCGGCCAGCAGCGCGGCGCGGTCGGTGCAGGGGGTGTCGGGCATGGCGCCATTGTGCGGCAGGGTGCCGCGCGCCCGGCGCGGGCCGCCCCTACAATTCGAGCCGCGGATCGCGGCCCTTTTGGCCGCCACGCGCACCCTGATCATGAAACGCCTCTGGCTCGTCTTTGCCCAAACCGTCACCGTGCTGCTGGCCGCGTACTTCGTCGTCGCCACGCTCAAGCCGCAGTGGCTGAACCGTGGCGTGGCGGTGCCCGGCAGCACCGGCACCATCTCGATTCTGGAGGCGCCCGCCGCGCCCATTGGCACGGCAGCGGCGCCCGGCAGCCTGGCCGGCGCGGTGCGCCAGGCGGCGCCGGCGGTGGTCAGCATCAACACCAGCACCAGCGCGCGCGGCCCGCAAAGCAACGACCCGTGGTTCCGCTTCTTCTTTGGCGACCGCGGCGACCTGCAGCAACAGCAAACCGGCCTGGGCTCGGGCGTGATCATGAGCCCCGAGGGCTACGTGCTGACCAACAACCACGTGGTCGAAGGCGCCGACGCCATCGAGGTGGTGCTGCCCGACGCGCGCCGTACCACGGCCAAGGTGATCGGCACCGACCCCGAGAGCGATCTGGCGGTGCTGAAGATCACGCTGGACAAGCTGCCGGCCATAACGCTCGGCAATTCCGACGCGCTGCAGGTGGGCGACCAGGTGCTGGCCATCGGCAACCCGTTTGGCGTCGGCCAGACGGTGACCAGCGGCATCGTCTCGGCGCTGGGGCGCAACCAGCTGGGCATCAACACGTTCGAAAACTTCATCCAGACCGATGCCGCCATCAACCCCGGCAACTCGGGCGGCGCGCTGACCGACATCAACGGCAACCTGATGGGCATCAACACCGCGATTTATTCGCGCTCGGGCGGCAGCATGGGCATTGGCTTTGCCATTCCCGTCAGCACGGCCAAGCAGGTGATGGAGAGCATCGTCAAGAACGGCCAGGTGGTGCGCGGTTGGATCGGCGTCGAGCCGAACGAGTTGACGCCCGAGCTGGCGCAGACCTTCGGCATCCAGTCGGCGCAAGGCGTGATCGTGACCGGCGTGCTCAACAGCGGCCCGGCGGCGGAAGCCGGGATTCGCCCCGGCGACGTCATCACGCAGGTGGCCGGCCAGCCGGTGCGCACGGTGTCGGAATTGCTGACGCGCATCGCGGGCCTGACGCCCGGCCAGGCGACGCCGTTTGCGCTGCAGCGCCAGGGCCAGGCTGTGGAGGTGTCCGTCACGCCCGCGCAGCGCCCGCGGCCGCAGCGCGTGATGCAGCGTTAAAGCGCGCTGATTCTCACTTTTTGATAGCTGCTCGCGCACGTCCGGCGTGCGCCAGAGGCCAATTTGATCTTGAATGGAGGCGCCGTGGCAGCGCCCCGCGGCTTCAAGACTTGGCCGCTTCCGCCGCGTCGTCTTCGGGCGCCTTGGTGTGCTTGATGAACAGCTGCGCGGCCCAGATGCCGACCTCGTACAGCAGGCACATCGGAATCGCCAGCGCCAGTTGCGACACCACGTCGGGCGGCGTGACGATGGCGGCGATGACGAAGGCCAGCACGATGAAGTAGCCGCGAAACTGCTTCAACTGCTCGACGGTCACCACGCCCAGCCGCGCCAGCACGACGACGGCAATCGGCACTTCGAACGCCAGGCCAAAGGCCATGAACATGGTCAGCACGAAGGTCAGGTAGGCCTCGATGTCCGGCGCGGCGGTGATGCTCTTGGGCGCAAAGCTCTGGATGAAGGTGAACACCTTGCCAAAGACAAAGAAGTAGCAAAACGCCACGCCCAGAAAGAACAGGATGGTGCTGGACACCACCAGCGGCAGCACCAGCTTCTTCTCATGCGAATAAAGCCCCGGCGCCACGAAGGCCCACACCTGGTACAGCACCACCGGCAGCGCGACCAGAAAGGCCGCCATCAGCAAAATCTTGAGCGGCACCATGAAAGGCGAGATGACCGAGGTGGCGATCATCGTCGCGCCGGCCGGCAGGTGCGCGATCAGCGGTGCGGCCAGCAGGTCGTACAGCGCGCCCGGGCCGGGGTACAGCGCCAGCACGCCGGCCACCACGCCCACCGCCACCAGCGCCTTGATCAGCCGGTCGCGCAGCTCCATCAGGTGCGCGACAAACGGCTGCTCGGTGCCGGCCAGCTCGTCTTCGGGATCGGTCTTGGGGTTGGGTTCGGTCATGGGAGAAGCGATTGTCGCCTGTGTGGCGATGACGAAATGACTTCGCCGCTAGCGCGGCTTCAATGACGAGATGACTTGGCTGGACATGGCGCGACGACGCGCCGTCATCGAGGCCCGCGGGGCCGAGGTCATGTCGTCATTTGTTCTTGGGCCGAAAGCGCGCTACACGGGCCGCGCCCGACTGCACCTGTCGCCGCACGCCGTGGCGCGCCTTGTACCACTGCGGCGTGGCGCCGCGCTTCAGGCGCCAGTTCTTGTCGGGGCGGCGGTATTCGGGCGCCGGCGGCTGCCAGGCCGGCGCGCTGTCGCTGGCCGCGCTGCTGCCATCCAGTCCGGCGGTGACGCTGCTCCAGTCCTTCTCGAAATCGGCCTTGGTGGAGTGAAGGCCTTTTTCGACCTCGCGGCCAGCCTCTTCCACCGATTCCTTCATCTTCTTGAGCTCGTCCAGGTCCATCGCCCGGTTGACCTCGGCCTTGACGTCCGACACGTAACGCTGCGCCTTGCCCAGCAGCGTGCCGACGGTGCGCGCCACGCGTGGCAGCTTCTCGGGGCCGATGACGATCAGCGCCACGGCGCCGATGAGCGCCATCTTGGAAATGCCAAGGTCAAGCATCTTGTGGTTCAGCTTTGGATGTCGAGCGCTTCAGCGAAAACCGCCTGAATCACGCTCAACGCCAGACGCCGAACGCTCAACCTGAAAAAACCCTCAGGTTTTTTCCTTCGCCTGCACGTCGATGGTTTCCTTGGTGGCCGCGGTGTTGTTGCCCACCTGCGCGGCGGGCGCGTCGGCGTCGGCTGCGCCATCGCGCATGCCGTCCTTGAAGCCCTTGACGGCGCCGCCCAGGTCGGTGCCCATGTTCTTCAGCTTCTTGGTGCCAAAGATCATGACCACGATCAGCAACACGATCAGCCAATGCCAGATTGAAAACGAACCCATGTCAACTCTCCTTGCGCGCCGCCATTGAGCGCCGTTGCAGCCATTTTAGACGCCGGGGGCGTCGTTCGGGTTCCCGCGCGCCCCCGAACACGGGAAGCGAAATCAGCCTTTGAGCCACGGGCGCGGCCCGCCCATGACGTGGATGTGCAGGTGCTGCACCTCCTGCCCGCCTTCAGCCCCCGTGTTCACCACGATGCGAAAGCCGCCTGCGGGGTACGGGTTGCAACCCTGCTCCAGCGCCAACCGGGGCGCCAGCACCATGATGCGGCCGAGCAGCGCTTCGTGCTCGGGCCCGACCTGCGCCATCGATGGGATGTGCGCCTTGGGAATCATCAGGAAATGCACCGGCGCCCACGGGTGGATGTCGTGAAAGGCCAGCAGTTCGTCGTCCTCGTAGACCTTTTTCGACGGAATCTGGCCGGCGACGATCTTGCAGAACAGGCAATTGGGGTCGTGGGTAGGAGTGGTCATGCTGCGCCGCGCCGCCATCGGCGCGCCAAGGAGAAAAATCAAGCGCGAGTATGCGGGACTTTTTCGACGCTCGAGCAGACGCCGATGTCGTTGAAGTGCTCGGCCAGCCAATCCTGCCCGGCGCCGCGGCCGAGCGTGAACAGCCGGCGCAGAAAAGCCGGGTCGGCGCGCGCCTTGCTGGTGGCGCCAAACTGCGCCAGCGCGGCGCCGCCGTCCACGCGGTGCAACAGCACGTCCTTGTAGCGGGTGCGGTCCAGCTTGCCTTCGGCCAGCAGGCGGCTGACGAATTCGATGGCGCGAATTTCGGCCAGCAGCGGCGCGTTGAAGGTGATCTCGTTCACGCGCTCCATGATGTCGGCGGCGCCGACGCCCGGCACGTAGGGCGCTTCCACCGGATTGATCTGCACCAGGATGACATCGGCGCTGCGCGTTTCGTAGATCAGCGGGTAGATCGCCGGGTTGCCCGAGTAGCCGCCGTCCCAGTAGTACTCGCCCTCGATCTGCACCGCCTGAAACATCGCCGGCAGGCAGGCCGAGGCCATCACCGCATCGGCCGACACGCGGGCGCCGCTGAAAATCTCGCCGCGCCCGGTCCGCACGTTGGTCGCGGCCACAAACACCTTCAGGTAGCGCTGCTGCGCCAGCAGGTCAAAGTCGACTTCGCGCTTGATCAGATCGCGCAGCGGATTGAGCCCGAACGGGTTGGCCTGGTAGGGCGACAGCCACTGCGCAAACCAGCTGCCGACCGCCTGCGCCGCCGGCAGCGGCAGCCCGCTCATGAAGGAGCCGAGCACGCCCACGCCGTCCCAGAAGCGCGCCAGCGCGGCGCGTGCGGCCTCGTTCACGGCCTGCCCGCGCTGCCCATTGGCGCGGGCGCGCGCCAGGGCGTGCGCCATCACCACCGCGTTCATGGCGCCGGCGCTGGTGCCGCTGGCGCCTTCGAAGCGCACACGGCCGTCTTCCAGCAGCGCGTCCAGCACGCCCCAGGTGAATGCGCCGTGCGAGCCGCCGCCTTGCAGCGCCAGGTTGACGGTCTTGGTGTTAGCTGCGCGCCCGTTACCGTTCTTTGCCATGGTTTTTTTCAGTGACGCACAAACGGCCGCGGAGCAGGCTACGCGGGGGCGCCGTGGAACGGGCTTGGCCCGGCCACTGGCGCCGTCCCCCTTTCAAGGGGGAAGCCGCGCCAGCGGCTCAGGGGGTGATCGGCTTGCCGGCGTTCATGCGCACCATGCCCTTGACGATGCGGTACAGGAACCAGATCGAAATCAGGCCCCACGCGATCCAGC
>JAGOVZ010000010.1:24069-29229 GCA_018060485.1 Ottowia sp.
CCCCCTTTCAAGGGGGAAGCCGCGCCAGCGGCTCAGGGGGTGATCGGCTTGCCGGCGTTCATGCGCACCATGCCCTTGACGATGCGGTACAGGAACCAGATCGAAATCAGGCCCCACGCGATCCAGCCCGGCAGCAGGAAGAACAGCCACAGCGGCGCCGTCACCAGGTACAGCACACCGGCCCACAGCACCGAATTGATGCGCCATTTGAAATGGCTTTCTTGCCAGCTGCCGGCGGCGTCGTCCTTCTTCACCAGGTCCATCACCAGCGCGATGATGAGCAGCGCAATGCTGACCTGCGCGCCCGGCAGCACCGCGCCCACGGCCACGATCAGGTGCAGGATGTAGCTGACCCAGCCCCAGGTCTTGAGCGAATCGGCGCGCGCCACGGCTGTGGACTGGACGGTATCGACGTCGATGATGTCGTTGCGGTTGTTCATGCGCCGGCTCCTTTCGATGCGGGGTCTGACTGTTCGCGCTCGCGCACCTTGCGCAGCGCCTTTTCCTCGATGCCTGAGAGTCCTTCGCGGCGCGCCAGTTCCGCCACCACGTCAGCGGCACTCAAACCATAGTGCGCCAGCGCGACCATGCCGTGAAACCACAGATCGGCCATCTCGGCCACGATCTTCTCGCGCGGCGCGCCGTGGTCGGCGTCTTTGGCGGCCATCACCACCTCGGTGGCTTCTTCGCCGATCTTTTTCAAAAAAGCATCCGGCCCCTTGTGCAGCAGGCGCGCGACGTAGCTTTGTTCAGGATCGCCGCCGGCCGACGGCTTGCGGCTTTCGATCACGGCCGTCAGCCGCGCCAGGGAGTCTTCAGAGGACATACGGCTCTTATTTGTAGATCGATTCCGGGTCTTTCAAGACCGGCTCGACGGCCGTCCAAGCGCCGTCTTTCAGCACGCTGAAAAAACAGCTGTGGCGCCCGGTGTGGCAGGCGATGCCGGGGTCGTGCCCCAGTTGCGTGACCTTCAACAGCACCACGTCGGCGTCGCAGTCGATGCGGATGTCGTGCACGGTCTGCACGTGGCCCGATTCCTCGCCCTTGAACCACAGCTTGCCGCGCGAGCGGCTGAAATACACCGCGCGCTTGAGTTCGGCGGTTTTGGCAAGCGCCTCGCGGTTCATCCACGCGAACATCAGCACATCGCCCGTGCCTTGCTCTTGCGCAATCACGGGCACCAGGCCCTGCGCATCCCACTTCACTTCGTCCAGCCAGTTCATGGCATGCATTGTCGAAGATTCGGGCGCGCCTTCAGAAACTATATTTTTGATAGCTGCTCGCGCTTGATAGACAAGCGCCAGAGCCCGATTTCTCTTGAATCACCAATCGAACGACCGCGCAGCAGCCTGCCCCAGATCACCACGGCCGGGCTTGCACCGGCCGTCGGTGATGCCCGTTGAGGGGGTGGCGAAACATGGCGAAGGCAGTGGAGCCTGGGGTGGTCAGAGCACGCCCTGCGCCAGCATCGCATCCGCGATCTTCACGAAGCCGGCGATGTTCGCGCCCTCGACGTAGTTGATGCTGCCGTCGCTGCGCTCGCCGTGGCGCACGCAGTTGCCGTGGATGTCCTTCATGATCTCGTGCAGGCGCAGATCGACCTCGCTGTGCGTCCACGACAGGCGCATGGCGTTCTGGCTCATCTCCAGGCCCGAAGTCGCGACACCACCCGCGTTGCTGGCCTTGCCGGGCGCGTACAGCGTACCGGCGGCCAGGAAGGCATCCACCGCTTCCAGCGTGCTCGGCATGTTGGCGCCTTCGGCCACGCAGACCACGCCGTTGGCGATCAAGTGCTTGGCGTCGGCCGCGTCCAGCTCGTTCTGCGTGGCGCAGGGCAGCGCAATGTCGACTGGCACGTGCCATGGGTTCTTGCCCGCTTCGAACTTCAGCTTGTGCTGCTTGGCAAAGTCCTTCAGGCGACCGCGCTGCACGTTCTTGAAGTCCATCACGTCCTTCAGCATGCCATCGGTCAGGCCGCCCTCGACCACCAGCGTGCCGTCCGAATCCGACAGCGTGACGACCTTGGCGCCCAGCTCCATCGACTTTTCCGCCGCGTACTGCGCCACGTTGCCGGAGCCGGAAATGCTGACGCTGCGGCCCTCGAAGCCCATCTGCTTGCGGCGCAGCATCTCCTGGGCGAAGTACACGGTGCCGTAGCCCGTGGCCTCGGGCCGCATCAGGCTGCCGCCGTAGCTCATGCCCTTGCCCGTGAACACGCAGCTGGCGTCGTTGCTCAGCTTTTTCATCATGCCGGCCATGAAGCCAACCTCGCGCGCGCCAACGCCGATGTCGCCCGCCGGCACGTCGGTGTTGGCGCCCAGATGGCGGTACAGCTCGCTCATCAGCGCCTGGCAAAAGCGCATCACCTCGCCTTCGCTCTTGCCCTTGGGGTCAAAGTCCGATCCGCCCTTGCCGCCGCCCATGGGCAGCGTGGTCAGCGCGTTCTTGAAGGTTTGCTCGAAGCCGAGGAATTTCAGGATCGACAGGTTGACGCTGGGATGAAAACGCATGCCGCCCTTGTACGGGCCGATGGCCATGCTGTGTTCGACGCGAAAGGCGCGGTTGACCTGCGTCTGGCCCTTGTCATCAACCCAAGCGACGCGGAACTGGATCGCGCGGTCGGGCTCGCAGATGCGCTCGAGCAAGCCGTATTCGCGGTATTGCGGGTTCTTTTCGACGAACGGCCACAGCGACACCATGACTTCGCGCACGGCCTGCAAAAACTCGGGCTGGTTCGGGTCGCGCTCTTCGATGCGGCGCAGAAAATCGTTCATGCTGGCGGCGGTCTTCAATCGAAACTCCTTGGGTTGACTCGGCGTGCCCGGCGACGGTGCACGAAAACGCCCTCGTTTCCCTGACAGGAAACCAGGCGCGGACGCTTTGTTTTTGATAGCTGGGGGCGCTGTCTGGCGGATGGCCAGGGCGCTATTTTCGCGCAAAAATGGCCCCAATCCTGTGCACGCTTACTGACGCACCGCAATCCCGCGCTCGGCCATGCGCTGCTTGGCCTGGGCCACGGTGAACTCGCCGTAATGAAAGATGCTGGCGGCCAGCACCGCGTCGGCGCCGCCCAGCTGAATGCCGTCGGCCAGGTGGTCGAGGTGGCCCACGCCGCCGGAGGCGATCACCGGCACCGTCACGGCATCGGCCACGGCGCGCGTCAGTGCCAGATCGAACCCGCTCTTGGTGCCATCCTTGTCCATGCTGGTGAGCAGGATTTCGCCGGCGCCGTGCTCGGCCATCTTCTTGGCCCACTCAATGGCGTCCAGGCCTGTGTTCTTGCGCCCGCCGTGGCTGTACACGTCCCAGCCCTCGCCGCGCGCGGCCGCGTCATCGCCCACGCGGCGCTTGGCGTCAATCGCCACCACGATGCACTGCGAGCCGTATTTGGCCGACGCATCGCGGATGACCTGCGGGTTGGCGATGGCGGCCGAATTGAAGCTGGTCTTGTCGGCGCCCGCATTGAGCAGCCGCCGGACGTCATCCACCGTGCGCACGCCGCCGCCCACGGTGAGGGGGATGAACACCTGCGACGCCACCGCCTCGATGATGTGCAGGATCAGGTCGCGCTGGTCGCTGGTGGCGGTGATGTCGAGAAAGGTGAGTTCGTCCGCGCCCTGCTCGTTGTAGCGCGCGGCGATTTCGACCGGATCGCCAGCGTCGCGCAGCTCGACGAAATTGACGCCCTTGACGACGCGGCCGCCGGTCACGTCCAGGCAGGGGATGATGCGTTTGGCAAGCATGGCTTTTTTTGACAAATTATTCAAATCTGACAGAATTCTCGTTACATCCAACAGGAGACTCAATGACAAGTCTTACCCTATCCGACAACGGCCGGGTATTGATCCCCGCAGCGCTGCGCGAGCAACTGGGTTTCAAACCCGGCGGAAAGATATACGCCGAAGTAAAGGACGGCAGCCTGGTGCTGACCTCGCCCTCGCGGCACTACGCAAAACTGCGCGAGTATTTCGATCAGCATTTGCCTGCCACGCCAGGGCGCAGCCTGGTGGACGAGTTTATTGCCGAACGCCGCGCCGAGGCCGCGCGCGAAGAGCGCGAATGATTCATGTGATGGACTCGTCGGTGCTGCTCGTCGTGGCCAAGGGCGAGCCCGGCGCCGAGGCGGTGATGGAGTTGCTGCACACGCAGGAATGCGTGATCAGCAGCGTCAACTTCGCCGAAGTCGGCACCAAGCTGATCGACTTTGGTTTGCCGGAGGCTGAACTGAAGCGCGGCCTGGCGCAGTTTCGCCTGGATGTGATCGACTTCGACGCCAGACAAGCCACCGCTTGCGCCGCGCTGCGCGCCGTGACGCGCGCTCAGGGCTTGTCGCTGGGCGACCGCGCCTGCCTGGCGCTGGCAAGCGGCATGGAGGGCGTGGCGGTCACCGCCGACCGCGCCTGGGCCGATCTGGGCGAATCGGTGAGTGGCGTGCGCGTGTTGCTGATTCGCTGATCCGCTTGCTGAATTATTGAATCAAATCGGCCGCCAGCGCTTGCCAGTCAAGCGCCAGCTGCTATCCTTTCAAGAGTATCGGACAGAAACTCAACGCTGCAGCGTGATCGCCTGCCAGCCGATCCACTCGGCACCCGGCGCCAGCGTCACGGGCAATTCGACCGCCGCCGCTTCGACGCACACGAATCGGCGCCACTCGTCACCGGGCAAATCGGCGATGTCCGCATCCGGCCCCGGGTTCCACACCACCACATCGGGCAGCGTGTCGCTCTGGCGCAGCGTGAGCGTGCGGCCGGGCGTGGTCAGCGTCATCTGCAGTTCATTGAATGTGTCGTCGTCGGCCGGCGGCGGCACATGGTGGATGCGGTCAATGGCGGCACCGAAGTGCGGCGGCTGAAAAGCGGTGCTGGTCTGCGGCTGCGTGTCCCACACCGTCGTGCGCTCCAGCCCGGCCAGCTGCACCTGCGTCACGTCGGCCACGCGCAGGTAGGTGTGCAGCGCGGTGGTGAAGTCGAACGGTGTCTGGCCTTGGTTGCTGACGTCCAGCGTCACCGTGAGCTGCCCCGGCGCCAGGTCGATCTTCTGGCGCAGTTGAAACTGGTGCGGCCAGGCGGCGCGCATTTCATCACTCAGGTCGTCGGGTGTCAGCTCCAGCAACAGGCTGGTGTCGTCCTGCCCGTGCAGGCGCCAGACGGCGTTGCGCGC
>JAGOVZ010000267.1 GCA_018060485.1 Ottowia sp.
AATCCCAACTGCCGGCGGATTGCATGCCGCTATTGTATTCGGAGCGCGCCGCGCTGGCCGGGTCAAACAATTTGTCACATGCGGCACGACAATCGGCCCAGGCGTAGAAGGCGCCGTCGGGCGTGACGGGGACATGCAGCCCCAGCGCATTCAACTGCGGCACGAACCAGTCGCGCCGCGCCTTGAATTCAGCCCGGCGGCGCTCGTATTCGGCCAGGCTCTCTTTTTCGAAGCAGGCCAGCGCCGCGTATTGCGACACCGTGCTGGGGCAGATGAACAGGTGCTGGGCGATCTGCTCGACGGTATCAACGATGCTCTCAGGCACCACCAGCCAGCCCAGGCGCCAGCCGGTCATGTTGAAATATTTGCTGAAGCTGTTGATGCTGATGATCTGGTCGCCCAAACCCAGGGCGCTGTGGCTGTAGGTGTCGTCAAACGACAAGCCCAGGTAGATCTCGTCCAGCAGCGTGATGCCGCCGCGCTCGGTCACCACGTCGTGGATGCGCTTCAGCTCAGCGGGGTGAATCGACGTGCCGGTGGGGTTGGAGGGCGAGGCCAGCAGCACGCCGCGCGTGTGGGCGCCCCAGGCTTGGGCGACCTTGGCCGCGCTGAGTTGAAAGCGCTCGGCCGCTGTCGACGGAATCAGCACCGCGCGACCGTCGGCGGCGCTGACGAATTGGCGATTGCACGGGTAGCTCGGGTCGGGCATCAGCACTTCGTCGCCCGCGTCGATCAGCGCCAGACAGGCCAGTTGCAGCGCGGCCGATGCGCCCGCGGTGACGACGATGCGGCGCGCCGGCACGTCAAGCCCAAAACGCTCGCGATACCAGTCGCTGATGCGCTCGCGCAGCGCAGGCAGGCCGGTGGCTTGGGTGTATTGCGTGCGGCCGTCGTGAATCGCTTTTTCGGCCGCTTCCTGTACCAGCGGCGGCGCGGTGAAGTCGGGCTCGCCGATGTTCAGGTAGATCATCGGCCGGTCGGTGCCGGCGGCCTCGCGCGCGATGGCGGCGGCCGATTTGGCCATCTCCATCACATAGAAGGGTTCGACGCGCTGCGCGCGGGCGGAGGTTCTCATGGCGCCATGATACTCCTGATTTAATAGCTGCTCGCGCTTGTCCATCAAGCGCTGGCGCTCAAAAAACCTTCAAAACGAGGTCAGCGGCGCCTGGCGCGATCGGCCTCGACCTCGTGCGGCCGCAGCTTGGGCGCCATGCCGTTGAGCACCGCGTTGACGTACTTGTGGCCGTCGGTGCCGCCAAAGTCCTTGGCCAGTTCGATGCATTCGTTCAGCACCACGCGCCAGGGCACGTCGGGGCACTTCAGGAACTCGTACGCGCCGATCCACATGCAGCCGTGTTCAACCGGCGAGATCTGGCCCAGCTCGCGGTCGAGCAGCGGCACGATCAGCGCGTCGAGGTCGTCCTTCAGCTCGATGCAGCCGTGCAGCAGGGCGTCGTAGTGAACCGAATCGGCCTTGGCAAAGCCTTGCAGTTCCCGCGTGAAGGCGTCGATCACGTCCACGTCGCTGTTGCCGACCAGGTGCTGGTACAGGCCCTGCAGCGCGAATTCGCGCGCGCGCGAGCGCGGTGACTTGGTGGACGACTTGCGCGTGCCGGCGGCGGCCGGTGTCGCTTGTTTCTCGGTACTCATGCCAGCTGTTGTTTGATCAAGGCCATCTCGACCGCCACGCGCGCGGCGTCGCGGCCCTTGTCGACCTGGCGCACCACGGCCTGCGCCATGTTCTCGGTGGTGAGGATGGCGTTGGCGATGGGGATGCCGCTGTCCAGCGCGACGCGCGTGACGCCGGCGCCGGATTCATTGGCCACCAGTTCGAAGTGATACGTCTCGCCGCGAATGATGCAGCCCAGCGCGACCAGTGCATCGACTTTGCCGCGCCGCGCCAGCCATTGCAGCGTGCTCGGCACTTCCAGCGCGCCGGGCACGGTCAGGTGGGTGATGTTCTCGGGCCGCACGCCCAGCGCCGTCAGCTCGGCCAGGCAGGCGGCGTGCAGCGCGCCCGTCACGCCTTCGTTGAAGCGTGCCTGCACGATGCCGATGCGCAACCGGCTGCCATTCAGCGCTTGTTCCTGTCCCTTGTCAGCCCCGAGCATTTGCCGTGTTTCCTTGATCGTTGTGGTCGACGTATTCGACGATTTCAAGCCCATAGCCGCCCGCCATGCTGGGCAGCCGGCGCGGCGCGCCCATGACCTGCATGCGCTGCACGCCCAAATCGCGCAGGATTTGCGCGCCCACGCCGTAGCTGCGCAAGTCCATGCGGCCGCGCTCGGGCGCGTGGGCGGCGCGCGCCGTGCCCTCGAACTGCGCCAGCAGTTGCGCCGCGTCTTCGCCGCAGTTGAGCAACACGGCCACGCCGCGCCCGGCTTGCTGGATGTGCGCCAGCGCGGCGTGCAGGCTCCACGAATGGTTGGCGCGTTCGACCTCCAGCGCGTCGAGCACCGACAGCGGCTCGTGCACGCGCACCGGCACCGCGTCGCCCGGCGCCCACTGGCCCATGACCAGCGCCAGGTGCAGCTCGCCGCTCGGTTTGTCGAGGTAGGCGTGGGCCACGAATTCGCCGTGCGCGGTGCGCAGCGGGCGGGTGGCGACTTTTTCGACCAGCGATTCGTGCTGGCTGCGGTGCTCGATCAAATCGGCGATGGTGCCGATCTTCAAGCCGTGCTGCGCTGCGAACTGCTGCAGATCGGGCAGGCGCGCCATGGTGCCGTCGTCCTTCATGATCTCGCAGATCACGGCGGCGGGGCTGCAGCCGGCCATGCCGGCCAGATCGCAACCCGCCTCGGTGTGGCCGGCGCGCATCAGCACGCCGCCTTCAACGGCCTGCAGCGGAAAGATGTGGCCCGGCTGCACCAGGTCGGCCGCCTGCGCGTTGGGCGCGACCGCAGCTTGCACGGTGCGGGCACGGTCGGCGGCGCTGATGCCGGTGGTCACACCCTCGGCCGCTTCAATGCTGACGGTAAACGCCGTGCCCATCTTGGTGCCGTTGCGCGCCACCATGGGCGGCAGCGCCAGGCGCTCGCAGCGCTCGCGCGTGAGCGTGAGGCAAATCAGGCC
>JAGOVZ010000082.1 GCA_018060485.1 Ottowia sp.
CGGTTTCCATGCTCTTGGCAAACCAGCCGATCAGGCCCAGCTTGTTCAGGAAGGTGGCCATCATCACCAGCGCGCCGAACCAGACGATGGTGTCCCAGGCGCTCTTTTCCTTGATCACGTCGTCCCACGTCAGTACGCCGGTAATCAGGCACAGCGACAGGCCGATGAAGGCGGTGGTTGTGGGGTCGACCGCGGCTGCGGGGCCGAATATCCAGGCCGGGATGCCCGCCCACAGCAGCAGCAGCACGCCGAACACGCCCAGCATGATCAGCTCGCCGCGCGTGATCGGCCCCATCTCGCGCAGCCGATCGCGCGCGAACTGCGCGGCATTGGGCGTGCTCTTGATTTCGGGCGGGTTCAGCCAGTAGACCACCAGCGGCATCAGCGCCAGCGCCACCAGCCCCGGCAGCAGCATGGCCAGCGCCCAGGTGCCCCAGGTGAGCTGAATCTGCGCGCCGGTGGTGTCGGCAATCAGCTTCACGATCAGCGGGTTGGGTGCCGTGGCCGTGATGAACATGGCCGATGTGATGGGGTTGGCGTGGTAGGTGGCCAGCGCCAGAAAGCGACCCATGCGCCCTTGCGTGCCGTGCTCGGGGTCGGAGTCGTAGCTGCCCGCGATCGCCCGCATGATGGGGTGGATGATGCCGCCGCCGCGCGCCGTGTTGCTGGGCGTGACGGGCGCCAGGATCAGCTCCGACAGCGCCAGCGAATAGGCGATGCCGATGGTCTTCTTGCCCCACACGGCGATGAACAGGTAGCCGATGCGCGCGCCCAGTCCGGTCTTGATGATGCCGCGCGAGATCATGATCGACACGCCGATCAGCCAGATCAGCGGGTTGGCAAAGCTCGACAGCGCATCGGCAATGGCGCCGCCCGGCGTGGCGTTGGTGACACCCGTGACCGCCACCAGCGCGATGGCGACGATGGACAGCGCGCCGATCGGCATCGCCTTGCCGATGATGGCGGCGATGGTCGCCACGAACAGCGCCAGCAGGTGCCAGGCGTTGGCGGTGACGCCCGCAGGCACCGGAATGACGAACCAGATGATCAGCGCGATCGCCACGGCGACGGCGGCGGGAAGCGGCTTGAAGCCCATGCGGTGTTCCTTGTCTTGGCGGCAATGCGCATCGGATGCGATTCGCGTGACGGTTTCATGACGCGCAGTGCATCGCCATCATTGCATGCGGCGTGCCAACGCGTCTTGACCGTTGTCAAGAGTTTCAGGCGACTGGAGGCGCCCACCTACAAGCGTATGCGCCCACCGCGCGCAAACTCGCGCCATGGACGCCCTGCTGCTCTCCCGGATTCAGTTCGGGTTCGTTATTTCGTATCACATCCTGTTCCCGGCCTTCACCATCGGGTTGGCAAGCTGGCTGATGTTTCTGGAATTCCGCTGGCTGCGCACGCGCGACAACGTGTGGTGGGACTTGTACAAGTTCTGGAGCAAGGTGTTCGCCATCTCCTTCGGCATGGGGGTGGTGTCGGGCATCGTGATGAGCTTTCAGTTCGGCACCAACTGGTCGCGCCTGTCCGAGCGGGCCGGCGCCGTGCTGGGGCCGCTGCTCAGCTACGAGGTGCTGACGGCCTTCTTTCTCGAGGCCGGCTTTCTGGGCGTGATGCTGTTTGGCGCCAACAAGGTGCGGCCGCTGGTGCACTTTTTCTGCACCTGCATGGTGGCGCTGGGCACGCTGATCTCCACCTTCTGGATCATTGCCGCCATCAGCTGGATGCACACGCCGCAAGGCCATGTGCTGAAAGACGGCTTTTTCACGCCCGGCGACTGGTGGCAGATCGTGTTCAACCCCTCGTTCCCCTATCGCCTCACGCACATGGTGCTGGCGGCCTTCATCACCACCTGTTTCGTGATTGGCGGCACGGCGGCCTGGCACCTGCGGCGCGGCGTGCAGCGCGAGATGGCGCTGCGGGTGCTCAAGCTGTCGATTGCCTTTGGTGCCATTGCCGTGCCGATGCAGGTGATGGTGGGCGACCAGCACGGGCTGAACACGCTGGAGCACCAGCCGATCAAGGTGGCGGCGATGGAAGGCCACTGGCACCGTGGCGAGCCCGGCGCCGGCGTGCCGCTGGTGGCCTTTGCCATCCCCAACCAGCAGGCCGAGCGCAACGACTACGAAATCGCCATCCCGCGCCTGGGCAGCCTGATCCTGACGCACAGCCTGGATGGCGAGATCACCCCGCTGACCGCCGTGGCGCCGCAAGACCGGCCGCCGGTGCTGCCGGTGTTCTTTGCCTTTCGCGTCATGGTCGGCATCGGCATGCTGATGCTGCTGGTGGTGGCTTTTTCGTGCTGGACCTGGTGGCGCGGGCGGCTGGAGCAATCGGTGTGGATGCTGCGCGGCTGGCAACTGCTCAGCCCGGCCGGCTTCGTCGCCCTGCTGGCCGGCTGGTGGGTGACCGAAATCGGCCGCCAGCCGTGGGTGGTGTACGGCCTGATGCGCACCGCCGACGCCGTCAGCCCCAACCTGCAGGCCAGCACCGTCGCCACGTCGCTGGCCGGCTACGCCACGGTGTACGCCATCGTCTTTGGCGCCGGCATCTGGTATTTGTGGCGGCTGCTCAAGAAAGGTCCGCAGGCTGGCGAGACGCCGCCCGAGATGGGCACCCCGGACAGCGGCGCCAAGACCCCGGCGCGCCCGCTGTCGGCGGCCGACGAGGCCGACATCGCCGAAGGAGCGCGCCCATGAACCCCGCCGACCTGGTGCTTACGGCCGCCGACGGCGCCGCCTTCTGGCTGCCGGTGGCGTGGCTGGGCGTGATCGGCTTCGGCGTGCTGATGTACGTGCTGCTGGACGGCTTCGTGCTCGGCCTGGGCATCCTCGCCCCGCTGGCCGAAGACAGCGACCAGCTCGACCACATGATGAACACTGCCGCCCCGATCTGGGACGGCAACGAGACCTGGCTGGTGCTGGGCGGCGCCGGGTTGATGGCCGCCTTCCCGCGCGCGTACGCGCTGGTGCTGTCGTCGCTGTATTTGCCGGTGCTGGCGATGCTGCTGGGGCTGATCTTTCGCGGCGTGGCGTTTGAATTTCGCTTCAAGGGGCGCGGCGTGGCGCGGCAGGCCTGGGGCGCGGCGTTCAGCATCGGCTCCATCGTGGCGGCGTTCAGCCAGGGCGTGATTCTCGCCGCGCTGGTGCAGGGCTTGCCAATGGAAGGCGGCCACTACAGCGGCGGCACCTGGGGCTGGCTGAGCCCGTTCGCGCTGATGACCGGCGTGGCGCTGGTCTGCGGTTATGCGCTGTTGGGCGCGGGTTGGCTGATCTTGAAGACCGAAGGCCGCCTGCACCAGTTGGCGCGCGGCTGGGCGCGGCCGCTGGTGGTGTGCGTGCTGGCCTTCATGGGGCTGGTCAGCGCGGCGCTGCCCTACTTGGATTCACGCGTCATGGCGCGCTGGTTTGAAGGCAGCAACTTCCTGTGGCTGGGGCCGGTGCCCTTGCTGACGCTGGCCGTCGGCTGGTGGCTGTGGCGCGACGCCGCCATTGGCCAGGGGGCCGATCGGCCGCACGATGCCAAGCCCTTTGTCTGGACGCTGGCGCTGTTCGTGCTGGGCCTTGTCGGCCTGCTGCTGGGCCTGTGGCCCTACCTGGTGCCGCCGCACCTGACGATCTGGGGCGCCGCCTCGCCGCCCGAATCGCAAGGCTTCGTGATGTGGGGGCTCGTCTTCTTGCTGCCGCTGATCCTGAGTTACACCGCCTGGTCGTACAGCGTGTTTCGGGGCAAGGTGGGGGCGGACGCCGGATATCACTGATCCCCCCTGAGTCGCCTGCGGCGCCTTCCCCCAAGGGGGACAACGCTGGCGCGCGGCGGAACCCCGCGCACGGCGTTCTCGGGTGGCCTGCTTCGCGGCCTTTCGGTGGCTTGCTGCGCAGCCACTTTGGTTTTGATAGCTGCTGGCGCTTGATGGACAAGCGCTGGCGGCCGATTTGGCCATGAAAAATGCCACCGAATCCGGTGGCATTTTTGTGGGGCGAAAAGACGGCCGATCAGCCGAAGTTCTTGGCCGCGAATTCCCAGTTGGCCAGCTTGTCGAGATAGGTCTCGACAAACTTCTGGCGCAGGTTGCGGTAGTCGATGTAGTACGCGTGTTCCCACACGTCGACCGTGAACACGGCGGTGTCGCCGGTGGTCAGCGGGGTGCCGGCGGCGCCCATGTTGACGATGTCGACCGAGCCGTCCGGCTTTTTCACCAGCCAGGTCCAGCCCGAGCCGAAGTTGCCCACGGCGCTGGTGACAAAAGCCTTTTTGAAGTCGGCGTAGCTGCCCCACTTCTTGTTGATCGCCTCGGCCAGCGCGCCGGTCGGCTCGCCGCCGCCATTGGGCTTCATGCAGTTCCAGAAGAAGGTGTGGTTCCAGATCTGCGCGGCCTGGTTGTAGATGCCGCCAGAAGACTTCTTGATGACGTCTTCAAGCTCCATGTTCTCGAACTCGGTGCCTTTTTGCAGCTCGTTCAGCTTGTCGACATAGGCCTTGTGGTGCTTGTCGTGGTGGTATTCCAGCGTTTCCTTGCTGTAGGCCGGGGCCAGCGAGTCGTAGGGGTAAGGCAGCGGGGGCAGGGTGCGTTCCATGTGGGCGTCCTTTGTGTTGTGGGTTGCGAAGATGCCAAGGGCCCATGGTAGGCCGTGGCGCGCCGGATGATTGTAGGAACTCAGCGCGACCCCGGCGGCACCACGGTCAGATCAACCTTGCCATCGGCCAGGGTGGCGGCCAGCGCCTGCCCCGGCGTGGTCTGCGCGGCGCGGGTGACGGGGCGGCCATCGGCATCTTCCAGCCAGGCGTAGCCGCGCTCCAGCACCAGTTGCGGATCGAGCAGCGACAGGCGCAGCGCGGCGCGCTCCAGCCGCTCGTGCGCGGCGCCCAACTGGCGCGCGAAGGCGGTCGGCAGGCGGTCGGCCAGATGCGCAAGACGCACGCGCTCGGCGGCGATGGGCGCCGGCACGGTGCGCGGCAGGCGCTCGGCCAGGCGCGCCAGGCGGGCGCGCTCGCGCTCCAGCCGCAGCGCGCGGGCGTGGTTCAGCCGCGCGTCGAGCCGCTGCAGGCGCAGGCGCTCGGCGGCCACGGCGTCGGCCGGGCGCGCCAGGCGGCCGTGCAGCCCGTCGAGCCGCTGCGCCTCGCCGTCCAGGCGGCGGCGCAGGGCGCGTTGCAGGCGCTCGTGCTGGGCCTGCAGCTCGCGCAGGGCCTGATCGCGCGGTGCGCTGACCAGCTCGGCAGCGGCGGTCGGCGTGGGTGCGCGCAGGTCGGCGACGAAATCGGCGATGCTGAAATCGGTCTCGTGCCCCACCCCGCAGATCACCGGCACCGGGCTGGCGGCGATGGTGCGGGCCAAGGCCTCGTCGTTGAAGGCCCACAAATCCTCGATCGAGCCGCCGCCGCGCACCAGCAGGATGACGTCGATGGGCGGCGTGCTGTTCAATGCCAAATCGGCTGCTGGCGCTTTACCAGCCTGCGCGAGCAGATACAACTTTTGTAGCGCGGCGCGCAGCTCGGCCGGCGCCGCCGCACCTTGCACCGCCGCCGGCGCCAGCAGCACCGGCACGTGCGGCGCGCGCCGTGCCAGCGCCGTCAGCACGTCGTGCAGCGCCGCTGCGCCGCGCGAAGTGACCAGGCCGATACCGCGCGGCCAGGCCGGCAGCGGGCGCTTGGCGGCAGCGTCGAACAGGCCTTCGGCCTCCAGCCGCTCTTTCAGCCGCAGAAACTGCTCGAACAGCGCGCCCTGCCCCGCGCGCTGCATCGATTCGACCACCAGTTGCAGGTCGCCGCGCGGCTCGTACACCGTCAGGCGCCCGCGCACCTCGACCTGATCGCCCTCGCGCGGGTTGAAGCCCAGCAGCCCGGCGGCGCGGCGGAACATGGCGCAGCGCAGCTGGCCGGCCTCGTCCTTCAGCGCGAAGTAGCAATGGCCGCTGCCGGCGCGCGTGAAGCCCAAGACTTCGCCGCGCACCGCCACGGGGTTGAAGCGCGCCTCCAGTGCGCTCGCCACGGCGCGGGTCAGCGCGCCAACTGGCCACACACGGGGCGCCGTTGCTGGGGGCAGCGGCTCAAATCCAGTGTTCATGCGGTCTGGCGAACCATTTTGCGGCGGCGGGCGGCGCCAGTACTCCACAACGGGCGGCGAGCGGGGCCGGCGCTGCATGCATGCGCCGTAAAGCACAGTGCCGTGGTGCAAGTCCTTGTTTTTAAACGGTTTTCAGCTGCCTTTTGCTTCATCAATCTGTCACATCCGGCGCCAGGACTGGGCTGCGGGCGCGGCGCAGGCGTTTTCTTCACAAAGTTATCCACAGAATTTGTGCGTTCCCGCGGTGGCTGACAAATGGGGTGCTGGTGTGGTCTTGTTGGCAGCGAAGGCGGCGGCGGGGGCGCTGGCGGCCGGGGCGCATGGCACGCTGCGCCATAATCGCGCGCATCTTTGCATGGCCACGTGGCCCGAAAGAAGCCCTTGCTTTCCATCATACAAGCCGCTGGCTGGCCGATCTGGCCGCTCATCCTGTGTTCCATCCTGGCCTTGGCGTTCATCGTCGAGCGCTTCATCAGCCTCAAAAACAGCCGCGTGCTGGGCAGCGGGCTGGTGGACGAGGCGATTGGCATCTCGCGCACCGCGGTGCCCGCGCCTGAAACCGTGAACCAGCTGGCGCAGCATTCGGCGCTGGGCGAGGTGCTGGCCGCCGGCTGGCGCGCCATCAACAACAACCCGCGCTGCAGCCCGGACGAGATGCGCGCCGCCATGGAAGCGGCCGGCCGCACCGTCACGCACCGGCTGGAGCGCTATTTGCCCGCGCTGGCCACCATCGCCTCGGCGGCGCCGCTCCTGGGCCTGCTGGGCACGGTGATCGGCATGATCGAGATTTTTGGCTCGCAGGCGCCGTCGGGCGCGCTGTCGGGCGGCAACCCGGCGCAACTGGCGCACGGCATTTCGGTGGCGCTGTACAACACGGCGTTCGGCCTGATCGTGGCGATCCCGGCGCTGATCTTCTGGCGCTACTTCCGCGCCCGGGTCGACGGCTACACGCTGGAGCTGGAGCTGTCCGCCGAGCGCTTTGCGCGCCACCTGGAGCCGCTGTGCCCCGGCCGCAGCGCGGAGGCCAAGCGGTGAAGTTCCGCCCGCACCCGCCGGAGGAGCCGGAGATCAACCTGATCCCGTTCATCGACGTGCTGCTGGTGATCCTGATCTTCTTGATGCTGACGACCACGTACAGCAAGTTCACCGAGCTGCAGGTGACCCTGCCCACCGCCAGCGCCGATGCCGCGCGCGACCGGCCGAAGGAAATCGTCGTGGCCGTGGCCGCCGACGGGCGCTATGCCGTCAACAAGCAGCCGCTCGCCGGCAACAGCGTCGAGATGGTGGCGAATGCGCTGCGCGCCGTGGCGGCCAAGGACAGCGTGCTCATCATCAGCGCCGACGCCGCCGCGCCGGTGCAGGCCGCCGTGACCGCGATGGACGCGGCACGGCGCGTGGGGCTGACGCAGATTACGTTTGCAGCGAAGACGGGGGCATCCCCCTGAGCGGCTGACGCCGCTTCGCCCTTCTTTCTTCGGGAAGGGGGACGCACCCAGCGGGCGGGCCAAGCCCTTCCGCGGGTGCCCGCGCATGGCCTGCTCCGCGGCGTTCTGACCCGTGCCAGACGCGTTGACGAACTGGCTATGCTGCGCATGGACTGATCGGCGCCATCCGCAGCCGCATTTCGCCTCACCAAGCATGCTCCGCGCCTTCATCGAACACCGCCTGCGCGCCGCCTGGCAGCGGCGCGGGCCGCTGGCCGTGCTGCTTTGGCCGCTGTCGCGCCTGTACGGCGCGCTGGCGGCGCGGCAGCGGGCGGTGGATGCGTCCAAGGCCGTGCGCCTGTCGGTGCCGGTCGTGGTCGTGGGCAACGTCATCGCCGGCGGCGCGGGCAAGACGCCGACCACGCTGGCCATCGTGCAGCACCTCAAGGCGCGTGGCTGGCGGCCGGGCATCGTGTCGCGCGGGCACGGGCGTGCGATGGACGACTGCCGCGAAGTCGGCCCCGGCGCCGATCCGCAAGACGTTGGCGATGAGCCGCTGCTGCTGCGCCGGCGTGCCGACGTGCCGGTGTTTGTCGCCCCGCGCCGCGCCGAGGCCGGCCGCACGCTGCTGGCCGCGCACCCGGCGTGCGACATCCTGGTCTGCGACGATGGCCTGCAGCACGTGGCGCTGGCGCGCGACGTGGAAATTTGCGTATTCGACGCGCGCGGCATCGGCAACGGCTGGCTGCTGCCCGCCGGCCCGCTGCGCGAGCCGTGGCCGCGCGCGGTGGATTTGGTGCTCTACACCGAGGCGCCGCCTAAACCTGTGGGAGCGGGCTTGCCCGCGATGGCAGCGCCGGCCGAACACGAATTTCCTATCGCGGGCAAGCCCGCTCCCACGACCTTCACCGCGACGCGCCATCTCGCCGATCACGCCCTGCGCACCGACGGCACGCGCGTGCCGCTGGCCGAACTGCGCGGCCAGCCGCTCACCGCCGTGGCCGGCATCGCACGGCCCGAAGCCTTCTTCACCATGCTGCGCGCCGCCGGGCTGACGCTGGCAGACACCATCGCCTTGCCCGATCACTACGATTTCAATAGCTGGTCGCGCTTGCCAGACAAGCGCCAGGGCCTGATTTGCACTGAAAAAGACGCCCTCAAGCTGTGGCGCCACGAACCCAACGCGCTGGCCGTGCCGCTGGTGCTCGACGTGCCGCCGGCCTTCTTCACCGCGCTGGACGAGCGCCTGGCCGCGCAGGGCTATCATCCGCGCAGCCCATGATTTCGCACATCGACCACGTCGTCCTCACGGTTGCCGACATCGAGCGCTCCGTCGCCTTCTACCAGCGCGTGCTGCGCATGGAAGCGGTCACCTTTGGCAGCGGCCGGCGCGCCCTGAAGTTCGGCCAGCAGAAGATCAACCTGCAGACGCTGGGGCAAGAGTTGCGCAACCGCGCCGGCGTCGGCGCGGGCGATCTGTGCCTGATCACCGAGTGGGCGCTGCCGGACGTGATGGCCCACCTGGCGGCCGAGGGCGTGCCGTTGCTCGAGGGCCCGGTGACCCGTTCCGGCGCGCAGGGGCCGATCGAATCGCTGTATTTCAACGACCCGGACGGCAACCTGGTCGAGGTCAGCGTCTACGGCCAGTCCGCCGGGGCCGCCCCATGACCAACCCCTGGCTGCTCCTGGGCACGGCCATCGTCGCCGAAGTCATCGGCACCAGCGCGCTCAAGGCCAGCGCCGGCTTCACGCGGCTGGGGCCGTCGCTCGTCGTCGTCGCCGGCTACGGCGTGGCGTTCTATCTGCTGTCGCTGACGCTGCGCCACATCCCGGTCGGCGTGGCGTACGCCGCCTGGTCGGGCCTGGGCATCGTGCTGATCGCCGCCGTCGGCTGGCTGTTTTACGGCCAGCGTCTGGATGCCCCGGCGCTGATCGGCATGGCCCTCATCGTCGTCGGCGTGCTGTTGATGAACCTTTCTTCCACCTCCGCAGGACATTGAGATGGATCCCAAGCTGCTTGAACTGCTGGTCTGCCCCGTCACCAAGGGCCCGCTTGACTTCGACCGCGACAAGGCCGAACTGATCTCGCGCTCGGCCCGCTTGGCCTACCCGGTGCGCGACGGCATCCCGGTGATGCTGGAAGGCGAGGCGCGCACGTTGTCGGACGAGGAACTCGAAGCCCTGCCCCCGCGCACGCCGCTGGCAGGCTGATGTTCACCGTCCTCATCCCGGCGCGCCTGGCTTCCACCCGCCTGCCGAACAAGCCGCTGGCCGACATCGGCGGCAAGCCGATGGTGGTGCGGGTGGCCGAACAGGCCGAAAAGTCGGGCGCCGCGCAGGTGGTGGTGGCGGCCGACGCGCCCGAGATTCTGGCCGCCTGCAGCGCCCACGGCGTGCGCGCCGTGCCCACCCGCGCCGACCACCCGAGCGGCAGCGACCGCCTGGCCGAAGCCTGCGCGCTGCTGGGCCTGGCGGGCGACGACGTGGTGGTCAACGTGCAGGGCGACGAGCCGCTGATCGAGCCGGCGCTGATCCAGGCCGTCGCCGATTTACTGTCAAAAGAGCCGCTGGCGCAGATGGGGACTGCGGCGCACGCTATCAAAAGCGTTGCAGACTTCGTCAACCCCAACGTCGTCAAGGTGGTCACCGACGCGCG
>JAGOVZ010000268.1 GCA_018060485.1 Ottowia sp.
AAGTCGCGCAGGCCTTCGCGCCGCGCGCGCAGCAAAAAGGCGCCGACGGTGCTTTCCTCGCTGAACACCATGTTGTGAAAGCCGTCGTAGGGCTCGGTCAGCTCGGGGAATTTGCCGGATTGGTCCCAGTCAAAACTGCCGCCATCGACCAGCACGCCGCCAATCACGGTGCCGTGGCCGGAGAGGAACTTGGTGGCTGAGTGGTAAATCAGGTCAGCGCCGTGGTCGAAGGGTTTGAGCAGGTACGGCGTGGTGAAGGTCGAATCGACCAGCAGCGGCAGGCCCGCGTCGTGCGCAATTTGTGCCACGGCGGGAATGTCGAGCACCTCCAGCCCCGGGTTGCCCACCGTCTCGCCAAACAAGAGCCGCGTGTTGGGCCGGATGGCGGCGCGCCAGCCGTCCAGGTCGCCGGGTTTGACAAAGGTTGTCTCGATGCCGAAGCGCCTGAGCGTGTAGTGCAGCAGGTTCTGGCTGCCGCCGTACAGCGCCGTGCTGGCGACGATGTGGCCGCCCGCGCCCATCAGCGTGGCAATGGCCAGGTGCAGCGCGGCCTGGCCGCTGGCGACAGCGATCGCGCCGATGCCGCCCTCAAGCGCCGCCACGCGCTGCTCCAGCACCGCGTTGGTTGGGTTGCTGATGCGGCTGTAGACGTGGCCCGAGCGCTCCAGATTGAACAGCGAGACGGCGTGATCGCTCGAATCGAACACGAACGAGGTGGACAGATGAATCGGCACCGCCCGCGCGCCGGTGGCGGGGTCGGGTTGCGCGCCCGCGTGGATGCTGAGGGTGTCGAAACCGGGGTCGGCGTGGCCGGGCATGGGCTCTCCTGTGGTGTGCGCCCCGGGCGGGGCCGTTCGATGGTTTTATTGTGGGCTATATTCAAGCGCGTCAACCGCACACCGCGCCGCGCCGGCCGCAGGCGCTGGCCTCAAGCCCCATGAAAGTCCGCGACATCCTGGCCCTCAAGGGCAACGCCCTGTACACCATCACGCCCGAAGACAGCCTGGCCGACGCGGCCGCGGTGATGGCCCAAAAGGACATCGGCTCGCTGGTGGTGATGTCGCACGAGCGCGTGGTGGGCATCCTCACGTTCCGCGAAGTCATCGAGGCGACGGTGCGCAACGGCGGCAGCTTCGGCACCACCACGGTGTACCGCGCCATGAACGCCGGCCCGCTGATCTGCACGCTGGAGACCGAGCTCGACGAGGTGCGCCGCATGATGGTCGACCACCACGCACGCTACCTGCCGGTGATCGACAAGCAGATGCTGCAGGGCGTGATCAGCTTCTACGACGTCGCCAAGACAGTGGTCGACCGGCAGGATTTCGAGAACCGCATGCTGAAGGCCTACATCAAGCACTGGCCTGAGGAAGACAGCAAGAACACGGAGCCCAATTTCCCCTGAATCGGCGGGCGAAACAAGCTCGGCAGGGGCCGACGGCACTATCCGTGACAATCCTTGCCATGGAAAACACGCTGGTGGCGCTGCGCGCCCATCTGGATCGCGAAGGACTGGCCGGCGGCCTGCGCTTTTTGAACGAGCGGGTGCCCCACCGATTCACTGGCGTTTATCGGCTGGTGGACGGCACCATGCACAACGTCGGCCTGGTCGAAAAGCGCGGCGAAATCGCGCCTGAAGCCTTGCTGGCCGTGCCGCTGACCAGCAGCTTTTGCCAGTTTGTGTTGCGCGATGGTCAGTTCGCGTCGGCCCGCACCGGGCAGGATGCGCGCCTTGATGGCCACCCCTACCAAGGCGTGCTCAACACCTACGTTGGACTGCCGCTCACGCACACGGGCGAGGATCTGCGCGGCACGCTGTGCCACTTCGACTTCGACCCGGTCGACGTGTCGCAGGAGGAGCTCGAGTTTCTGCGCCGTGCCGCACTCCTGTTGCCGCGCTATCTGCCGCGCGGCTGAGCCCATCCACGGGTTGCGATAATCGGCCGCATGAGCGGCAACACCCTCGGCAAGCTGTTTGCCGTCACCAATTTCGGCGAATCCCACGGCCCGGCCATTGGCTGCGTCATTGACGGCTGTCCGCCGGGGCTCAGCTTGAGCGAGGCGGACATCCAGCCCGAGCTGGATCGGCGCCGCCCCGGTACCTCGAAATTCGTCACCCAGCGCAACGAGGCCGATCAGGTCGAGATCCTGTCCGGCGTGTACCAGGGCCAGACCACCGGCACGCCGATCTGCCTCTTGATCCGCAACACCGACCAGCGCAGCAAGGACTATGGCGACATCGCGCAAAGCTTTCGCCCCGGCCATGCCGACTACACCTACTGGCGCAAATTCGGCGTGCGCGACCCGCGCGGCGGCGGGCGCTCGTCGGCGCGGCTGACCGCGCCCACGGTGGCGGCGGGTGCGGTGGCGCGCAAGTGGCTGCATGAGCGCCATGGCACCACGTTTCGCGGCTGCATGACGCACGTGGGCGAGTTGGCCATCGGCTTCGAGGATTGGGCGCACGTGCCGAACAACCCCTTCTTCGCCCCCGTGGCCGATGTGTCGGCCATCGAGGACTACATGAACGCGCTGCGCAAGGCCGGCGATTCGTGCGGCGCCCGCCTGCGCGTGACGGCGCAGCACGTGCCCGTGGGCCTCGGCGAGCCGATCTACGACCGCCTTGACGCCGACATCGCGCACGCCATGATGGGCCTGAACGCGGTGAAGGGCGTGGAAATTGGCGACGGCTTTGCCAGCGTCGCGCACCGCGGCAGCATGCACGGCGATTCGCTGCGGCCGGGCGGTGCTTTCGAGAGCAACCACGACGGCGGCGTGCTGGGCGGCATCAGCAGCGGGCAGGCTCTGGAAGTGGCCCTGGCCATCAAGCCCACCAGCTCGATCCTGGTGCCGCGCGAATCCTTGAACACGGCCGGCGAAACCGTGGAAGTGATCACCAAGGGCCGCCACGACCCCTGCGTCGGCATCCGCGCCACGCCGATTGCCGAAGCGCTGCTGGCCCTGGTCGTGATGGACCACGCACTGCGCCACCGCGCGCAGTGCGCCGACGTGGCGGTGCCGAGCGGCTTCGGCCCGCGCAGCGCCTGAAGGCCGTTATCC
>JAGOVZ010000269.1 GCA_018060485.1 Ottowia sp.
TTGCTTTGCAGCGCCAGGCTCATGTCATACAGCCAGGTCTGCGCCCCGACTTTCTTGCTGATGCCGTCCAACGCCAGTTGCATGCAGCAACCCCTTATTCAGTGTGAACCCCAAGCCAGCGCAACGCGCGCATCTCCGGGGTGACGATTGTTTGAATCGGATCATTTTTGTTTTTTTCTGACTGTTTTGCATCCAGGTTAACCCTCGAATACTTTCGTTTTGGTTCGCAATGCACGGCGCGCGGCGCGCCCCAAAGACCGCAACCGGGCGAAAAAACATGCAAAACTGCGGCAGGAATGCACGTTTGGCGCACAAAAAAAATCCGGGTTTCCCCGATGTCCCCTACGCGCCAAGTTCCGCCCCCGTCTATTTACCGTTTGAAACGCAACCCATAGACTTGCTTTTTGGAGGCGTCGAGGCTTGCCCGACAGCGCCATCTACCCTTGCCATCCCCTATCTCTACCAGGACACACTATGAAAAAAATCCATGCGCTATCGGCAGCCGTTCTTGGCTGCATGTCCACCGTAGCGCTCGCGCAGGGCACGCCCGCCACCAGCAGCCTCAACCTCTATGGTTTGATCGACCTGGGCATCAACCACACCAGCGGCGGCCCTGGCGGCAGCGTCACCCGGCTGACCAGCGGCAACATGGAGGGTTCGCGCCTGGGTTTCAAAGGGTCTGAAGACCTCGGCGGCGGCTACCGCGCCATCTTCACCATGGAGTCGCGGCTGGAAGCCGACTCCGGCGCGCTGAGCAACCGCCCCATCTCGGGCGGCAAGCTGCCCGACCGCCTGAGCACAGCCACCTCGCTGGGCTTGCCCGCCGCGCTGCAACCCGCCGTTTCTGCCGTGGCCGCCCAGATCGGCTCGACCGTCGGCGTCAACCTGAACAACAACTTCTTCGACCGCCAGATCTTCACCGGCCTGGTCACGCCTTTCGGCGCCTTCACCGTAGGCCGCCAATACACGCCCGGCTACCAGGCCACGGCGTACTTCGACGCGATGAAGACGGAGTCGAGCCTGTCGCTGGGCCAGCTGGTGGCAATCCCCGCGTCCTTCGACATGCGCGTGAGCAACTCGCTCCAATACGGCCTGCAGATGGGCGGGCTGTCGGCCACGGCCATGTACGCTGCCGGCGAAGTGGCAGGCAAGGCCAGTGCGCGCCGCTTGATGGGCGCAATGGCCATGTACAAGGGCAACGGTTTTGCCGTGGGCGCGGGTTACAACACGCGCAACAACGAACTGGGCGACAAGTCCCTGACGACCGCCACGCTCGGCGCCTTGGTGGACATCGGCCCCGGCACGCTGTCGGGCCAGTACACCACCGTCAAGGATGACAACCCCACCGACATGACCAGCATCGGTGCCGCCCTGTCGGCCAATGCGGCCACGGCACCGGTGGCCGGCCTGGTCCAGAACGCGTTCACGCAGGGCTTCCGTCAAGACGCGCGGCTGTTCCAGATCGGCTATCGCATCGTCACCGGCGTGCACACCGTGACGGTCGCCTACAACAACATGAACGATCGCCGCCCCTTCAATGCCGATCGTTACTCGTACGGCGTGGCGTATACCTACGCCCTGTCCAAGCGCACCGACCTCAGCGCCGTGCTGACGCATCTGGAAAACAAGAACACGTCGCAGGACCTGCCCGGCGGTAACGGCTTCCTGGGCGGCGTGGCTGCCACGCCCGGCAAGGACGCCAACAGCCTGAGCCTGTCCATGCGCCACCGCTTCTGAGCCCCAACGCTCACGCGGCACCCCAAAATCCTCCGCAAGGAGGATTTTTTTTGCCCGCACGAGCCCCGCCTCCCAGGGGGAACACCGCCCAGCCCCCCAAGGTGGCCGCACCAGAAAGCCCGCACCGGTGCCCCTGGGGCCGCCACGGCCTTGCTGCGCAGGTAAATCCGCGCAACCGCGTCCCGCCTCCCCCCGGGCCCGCTGTTGCGCCGCGCAGGCCCTGCCGGCCGGCAGCGCCGCCTTGCCGCTGCAGCCTGCGCACGGGGGGCCAGAAAACCTGTTGACGATCCTAGAGAAGGCTCTCCAACCAATCGCTGCCCGGCCTGGCTTCGCGCGGTGGAAGAGATTCCTCGATCGCAGGCCCGCTTGCCTTTCCGACTTTCGCGCGTCGGATTCGTCTTTTTTCGAGGAATTGATGGAATTTGATAATTTCATCAAGGTTTACCCCCAAGATGATTCCTTTGGATTCGCTTTACAGTCTTGACCATCGTTTCCGTTTTTCGGCCCATCGCCGGAGCCACACCCCGTGAACACCAATCCCCGCCAGTTGCGCCTGCTTGAAGAGGTGCGCACCCGCCAGTCCGCCACGGTGGAGCAACTGGCTGAGACGCTGGGTGTGACGCTGCAGACCGTGCGGCGCGACGTGCAGCGCCTGGCCGAGCAAGGGCTGGTGCGCCGTTTCCATGGCGGCGTTCGCATCCCCACCTCGTCCGTGGAAAACCTGGCCCACACCCAGCGCGAAACCCTGCACGCCGATGGCAAAGCCCGCATTGCGCGCGCCGTGGCCGAACAGGTGCCCAACGACTGCTCACTGATCCTGAACATCGGCACCACCACCGAGGCCATTGCCAAGGCGCTGCTGCACCACCGGGGCCTGCGCGTCATCACCAACAACCTGAATGTGGCCGCCATCCTCAGCAGCAACCCCGAGTGCGAGGTCATCGTCGCTGGCGGGGTGGTGCGCGCGCGCGACCGGGGCATCGTGGGCGAGGCGGCGGTGGACTTCATCCGCCAGTTCAAGGTGGACATCGCGCTCATCGGCATCTCGGGCATCGAGCCCGATGGCTCGCTGCGCGACTTTGACTACCGCGAGGTGAAGGTGGCGCAAACCATCATCGAGCAGTCGCGCGAAGTGTGGCTGGCCGCCGACCACAGCAAGTTCAACCGCCCGGCCATGGTGCAATTGGCCACGCTCAATCAGATTGGGCGGCTATTCACCGATGCGCCGCCGCCTGAGCCCTTTCCTACCCTGCTGCAAGATGCTGGCGTCATCTGCACGGTAGCAGCCTGACCCTCCGGATTCTTTTGACCATGAC
>JAGOVZ010000083.1 GCA_018060485.1 Ottowia sp.
AGCTGCTCCAGAAACTCTTCGACCGAAAACTCGGCCGCCAGGATGTCGGTCTGGCGTTTCACGGCGGCAAAGTCGCCGGGGGCGAGTTGCTCCAGTTTCGATAGCCGCCGGCGCACGTCGGGCGTCATCAAATCGGCTTTTCCACCCAAGGCCTCGGTGATGAACATCTGCTCACGCTGCTCGGGCTTGAGTGGCATGAACTTGATCTTGAAGGTGAAGCGGCGCAACGCCGCCTGGTCGATGCGATCCAGCAGATTGGTGGTGCAGATGAAGACGCCGTGGTGGCGTTCCATTTGCTGCAGCATCTCGTTGACCTCGGTCACCTCGTAGGTGCGGTGGGCGCCGCGCCGGTCCATCAAGAAGCTGTCGGCCTCGTCGAGCAGCAGCACGGCTTTTTCTTCCGTCGCTTCCTTGAACATGGCGGCCATGTTCTGCTCGGTCTCGCCGACGTACTTGCTCACCAGGTCGCTGGCCTGCTTGATGATGAGCGGCTGGCCCAAGTGCTCGGCGATGTACTCGCCCAAAGCGGTCTTGCCGGTGCCGGGCGCGCCGTAGAAGCACAGCGCGCCGTGGCCGCGCGCTTTCAACGCCTCGACGATGCGCGGGATCTCGAAGCGGCTTTCGACGTTGAGCATGTCCAGGTCATAAGTCGTGACCTTGCGCCGCCCCTTCTTGGCCTGCGCGTCGTCGGGCTTGCGACCGAGGGCAGCGTCGGAATTCTTCAGCTGCCGCTCGATCAGCGCCTCGAACGCTTCGCCGCCGGCCGCCGGCTCGGCATGCGCCAGGTCGGCAAAACGCACCGCCGTGCGAATTTGGGCGGGCGTCAGGCCCTTGCGCTCGGTCAGCTTGGCGACGAAGGCGTCGCTCACGCTCACGCCTTCCAGCGTCTTGCGGATGAGCTGTTCGCGTGCACCGGGTGGGGGCGATTTCAGCTCCAGGTGATAGGCAAAGCGGCGCCGGAAGGCCGGGTCGATCTGCTCGATGCGGTTGGTGACCCAGATGGTGGGCACCGGGTTGTTTTCCAGAATCTGGTTGACCCACGCCTTGCCGTTGACGCTGTGGCCGACGGCTGCGGACATGGCCTGCTGCTCGGCGCGCGCCATCAGGCCCGCCGCATCGACGCTGATGGGCGGAAACACGTCTTCCACCTCGTCAAACAGCAGCGCGGCCTCCTGCGATCCTTTCAAAAAGACCTGCGCGATCTGCATCGAGCGGTAGCGGTCGCGGCCCGACAGGCTGTTGCCGTCGCGATCGGCGTATTCGACCTCGAACAGATCGAGCCCCGCTTCGGTCGCCACCACCTTGGCCAGTTCGGTCTTGCCGGTGCCGGGCGGGCCGTACATCAGCACGTTGACGCCCTGCGCCTTGGTGGCCTGCGCCTTGCGCAGCAGGTGGATGAGCACCTGCACGTCGTCGCCAACAAACTCGAAGTCGCTGCTTTTCAGCTCGCTCTTGGTGGCCGGGCGCGTGAAGACGGCCATCAGCTCGGCACGGTCGCGGTATTCGCGCATCAGCACCGGCGGCAGCTTTTCGCTGACCTTCATCAGGTCGGCCAGGTCGGTGATGCTGTGCTCGGAGATCAGGTTTTCGACCAGGCCGATGCGCTCCAGCCGGCCGCCGGCGCGCAGGGCCTCGCCCACCTCGGCGGCGGTCACGCCGGCGATGGTGGCAATCGCCTCATACGCTTCGGGCGCGTTGTTGACCTTGAACTCGACCAGGATGCTGCGCAGGTCGCGCTGGTAGCGCGCCAAGGTGCCATACAGCAGCAGCGCACGCTCGGCCTTGTTGAGTTGCAACAAATTCGATAGCGAATCGATGTTCTTCTCGACCAGCGTCGACTGCTTTTTCAGCGCGTGGCTGATCCACTGGCCCGTGCTGGTCAGCAGCGCGAGCAGGTCCTTGGGCGAATCCTTGGCGTATTCGTCCAGGTAGAAGTACAGCGTGCCTTCTTCATACGGGCCACGCCAGACGCCGTGGCGCTCCAGGAATTCGGGATGCGACAGCTGCTCGTGGCCGCGCCAGAACTCGTTGTCCTTGCAGCGGCGGGCCAGGAAGTCGCGCAGGCGCGCCAGCACCGGCTCGGGCCACATCAGGTGGCGGCCGGCCAGCGCCATCAGGCCGTTGATGTCGCGCCGCACGTTGAACTTGCTGCCCTGCTGGGCGGCCAGCGTCAGCACGAAGTGCGAGCACATCAAGTCCAGCACCGGGGCCGTGGCCAAGCCGGGCGAGGGCAGCAGGCCCGCCTGTTCACGCACCGAGATCGTCCGTTTCGCCATCAGCCGCCTCCCTTGGGGTTGAGCGCTTGCACAAATGTCACCATAACGCAATCGCGGCGGGCGCGGAAGACAGGGGCGGGGGCGTTCTGACCCACGGTGTGGCACCCCAAACACAACTATTGCGCAGATTGCGCCGCCAAATGGCGTCCAAACGACCACGCCTGCGGCGCCGTCCTACAAGCCGGGCGATTGACGGCGTCACACCCGCAGGCCATCATCAACCCAAGTTGTCAGATTCTTAAGCGAGGAGTGAGCAAATGAACAACTGGAACACGATGTGGGATTCGCTGCAAGGCTCGATGGGCGTGCACATCCCGCAGGTGCTGGGCGCGCTGGCGATCTTCATCATCGGCTGGTTTGCCGCCGCGCTGGTGAAGGCGGGTGCGCGCAAGGGCCTGGCCGCGCTCAAGCTGAACCAGCGCTTTTCGGGCACCACCGGCAAGCCGGTCGACATCGAGGGCGTGATCGCGCTGGTGCTGTTCTGGGTGGTCATGCTGCTCACCTTGGCGGCGGTGTTCAACGCGCTTGATCTGTCCATGGTGTCCGGCTCGTTCGCGGCGCTCACCACGCAGTTGTTTGAATACGCACCGCGCGTCCTGGGCGCGCTGCTGCTGGCACTGCTGGCCTGGCTGGTCGCCACGCTGGTGCGCGGCGTGACGCAGAAGGTGCTTGACCGCACCACGCTGGACGAAAAACTGTCCGAGCACGCCAACATGTCGCCCCTCAGCGACAGCCTGTCGAACGCGCTGTTCTGGCTGGTGATTTTGCTGTTCGTGCCGGCCATCCTGGGCACGCTGCAGATGGACGGCCTGCTGTCGCCGCTGCGCGAGATGACCGGCAAGGCGCTCGACATGCTGCCCAACATCGTCGCCGCGCTGGTGCTGGGCGGCGTGGGCTGGGTGGTGGCCACGGTGCTGCGCAACCTGACGACCAACCTGCTGCGCTCGGCCGGCGTCGACCAGATCGGCAACAAGGCGGGCCTGGCCAGCACGGTGCAGCTGTCGAGCCTGGCCGGGCTGCTGGTGTTCATCGTGGTGTTCGTGCCGGCGCTGATTGCCGCGCTGGACGCGCTGCGCATCGAGGCCATTTCGCGCCCCGCCACCGAAATGCTGGCGCTGTTGATGGACGCGGTGCCGCGCATCATTGCCGCCGGGCTGATCCTGCTGATCACTTGGCTGGTGGCGTCGTTTGCCGCGCGCCTGCTGGCCAGCCTGCTGGCCAACGTCGGCTTTGACACGCTGCCCGCCAAGATGGGCCTGCAGCACGCCTTCACGCGCACGCCGCCGTCGGCGCTGGTCGGCCGCATCGCGCTGGTGCTTGCCATGCTGTTTGCCACCGTCGAGGCCGGCAACCAACTCGGCTTTCACCGCTTCAGCGACATGATCATGACCTTCATCGAGTTTGCCGGCGACGTGCTGCTGGGCTCGGCGATCCTGGTCATCGGCTTCATGCTGGCCAACGTGGCGTACGAGGCCATCACCCGCGCCAGCGGCAACGGCGAAGGCAGCGCGCTGGCCAAGGTGGCGCGCTTTGCCATCCTGGGCATCGTGCTGGCGATGGGGCTGCGCGCCATGGGCATTGCCGACGACATCGTCAACCTGGCCTTTGGCCTGACACTGGGCGCCATCGCGGTGGCCGTGGCGCTGGCCTTTGGCCTGGGCGGGCGCGACGCCGCCGGCCGCCTGGCCTCGCGCTGGGTCGATCGGCTGGGCAAGCCCAAGGCCGCCGAGCCGCCCTCGATGATCACCAGGCCGCTGGACAGCACGACCGCGCCGCCGAACGACCTGCCCTGACCCTCGGCGACACGACACGCCCGCGGCCCCGGAATCCACCCCGGGGCCGTTTTTTCATGCGTACGCCTATAGAATCGTTGATCCCCCAGTTGAGAGGCTCATTCCCATGTCAGCGCCCGCCCACGACGATCAGGCCCATCCCGAAGACCCCATCGAGGCCGTCACCAAGCACATCCCGGTGGTGATTCCGGTGGCCGGCGCCATCCTGATCTTTCTGCTTGCCTTCATCGCCGTGAAGATGGCCTGACGGCCGGCTTTTCTGCATCAAAATTGGCTCCGGCGCACGCCAGACAAGCGCCAGCAGCTCCTGAAAGCGTAGCGAAACCACTCAAGCGCAGGGTGGATCGCCCGCGTCAGCCAGACGGCGGGCCGATTTCATAAAATCGTCACTTCGGCCATCGGCTGATCGCACCGCCCACTGGGCGGTTTTTTTCCAGCGACGGGCCGCCCAGCCCCGGTTCGAATCCGCTTTCCCAAGGTTGCGTGCTTTCGGAAAGAGCGATTTTCAACTTAGGAGCTTTGCCGATGAACGCCCCCCTGACCCCCGGGATGGTCAAGGACTTGAACGTCCCCGACTACGTCACGAACGCCAAACTGATCGCCTGGGTGGGCGACATGGTGGCGCTGTGCAAGCCAGAGCGCGTCTACTGGTGCGACGGCAGCGATGCCGAATACGACCGCCTGTGCCAGCAACTGGTCGATGCCGGCACCTTCAAGAAGCTGAACCCGGCCAAGCGCCCGGGCTCGTTCCTGGCCTGGTCCGACCCGTCCGACGTTGCGCGCGTCGAAGACCGCACCTTCATCTGCTCGGAAAAACAGGAAGACGCCGGCCCCACCAACAACTGGACGCCGCCGGCCGAAATGCGCGCCAAGCTCGAGCCGCTGTTTGACGGCTGCATGCGCGGCCGCACCATGTACGTCATCCCGTTCAGCATGGGCCCGCTCGGCTCGCCCATCGCCCACATCGGCGTCGAGCTGTCCGACTCGGCCTATGTCGCCGTCAACATGAAGCTGATGACGCGCATGGGCAAGGGTGCCATCGACGTGCTGGGTGACAACGGCGACTTCGTGCCGTGCGTGCACACCGTGGGCGCGCCGCTGGCCGCGGGCGAAAAAGACCAGACGAGCTGGCCGTGCAACCCCGATGTGAAATACATCGTGCACTACCCCGAAACGCGCGAGATCTGGTCGTACGGCTCGGGCTACGGCGGCAACGCGCTGCTGGGCAAGAAGTGCTTTGCGCTGCGCATCGCCTCCAGCATGGGCCGTGCCGAAGGCTGGCTGGCCGAGCACATGCTGATCCTGGGCGTGACCTCGCCGGAGGGCCAGAAATACCACGTCGCCGCCGCCTTCCCCTCCGCCTGCGGGAAGACCAACTTCTCGATGCTGGTGCCGCCCACGGGCTTCGAAGGCTGGAAGGTCACCACCATCGGCGACGACATCGCCTGGATCAAGCCGCGTGCCGACGGCAAGCTGGTCGCCATCAACCCCGAGGCGGGCTACTTTGGCGTGGCGCCCGGCACCAACACGCTCACAAACCCCAACTGCATGGCCAGCCTGAACGAGAACGTTATCTTCACCAACGTCGCGCTGACCGACGACGGCGACGTGTGGTGGGAAGGCATGGAAAAAGACCAGGGCGCGCTGCCCGCGCACCTGATCGACTGGCAAGGCCACGACTGGACGCCCGAAGACGCCAACGCCGGCAAGAAGGCGGCGCATCCCAACGCGCGCTTCACCGTCGGCGCCGGCAACAACCCGGCGCTGGATCCGGCCTGGGACGATCCGGCCGGCGTGCCCATCGACGCCTTCATCTTTGGCGGCCGCCGCAGCACCACCGTGCCGCTGGTGACCGAGGCGCGCAACTGGCAGGAAGGCGTCTACATGGCCGCCACCATGGGCTCGGAGACCACCGCAGCCGCCTTCGGCGCGCAGGGCGTGGTGCGGCGCGACCCGTTCGCCATGCTGCCGTTCTGCGGCTACAACATGGCCGACTACTTTGGCCACTGGCTGCAGATGGGCGAGCAACTGCAGGCCGCCGGCGCCCAGCTGCCCGCCATTTACTGCGTCAACTGGTTCCGCAAGGGCGAAGACGGCAAGTTCGTCTGGCCCGGCTACGGCGAGAACATGCGCGTGCTGAAGTGGATCATCGACCGCGCCGAGCGCCGCGTGGCCGGCGAGCAGACCATGTTCGGCATCACGCCGGCCTATGGCGAGATCAACTGGAAGGGCCTGGCCTTCACGCCCGAGCAGTTCGCCACCGTCACCCGCATCGACAAGGCGGCGTGGGAGCAGGAATTCGCCCTGCACGACGAGCTGTTCGCGCAACTGGCGCAAGGCTTGCCGCCGGCGCTGCCGCAAACGCGCCAGGCGCTGCAGGAGCGGCTGGCGGCGGTGGCCTGATCCAGACCGCGCCATGCAAAAAGGCCCGTCAGCGACGGGCCTTTGTTTACGCCGGCACGCACACGAAGGTGCTGACGGCGAGATTCAATGCCAAAACAGGCGCCAGCGCTTGTCTGACAAGCGCGAGCAGCTATGGATTTTGAAGTATCGCGGGGCGGGCGCTCAGCGCACCACGCCCAGGTAGGCCACGGCGGCCTGGCGCAGCTCGGCGGCGCGCTGGGGGTCCTGGCCGGCGCAGGCTTCAGCGCGGTCCATCAGGTTGGAGGCCACGCCCTGGCGGCTCGGCACGGCGGCAGCGGGTTTGGCGGGGGAGAAAAGCTGGTTCAGCAGCGTCAACATGGTGTTTTGCGCCCAGTGGTTTGAGGGGCGCCCTCTTGAAGTGGCTTTTGGCCGATGCGCCGATTGTCGCCGATCCTAGGGTTTTTACCTAGGCGCTGGAGTCCAATCCGGCCGCGCCGGGGGCTCGGCGTGACAAACTGGCAGGCTTGCGTTGCTTTTCGACCATTGATGAACATCCAGCTTCTGTCCGACCTGCACCTGGAAGAGAACACCGCCTTCCAGCCCCAGCCCGCGCCGGATGCCGACCTGCTGGTGCTGGCGGGCGACATCGGCTCGTACCAGCGCGGATCGGCCCTGCCGGCGCTGAGCGACACCGATTTCGGCCTGGCGCGCTTTGCCGGCTGGCCGGTGCCGGTGATCTACGTGCCGGGCAACCACGAATACGACAGCCTGGACTTTGACGCCACGCACGCGCGCCTGCGCGCCACCTGCGAGCGGCTGGGCCTGATCTGGCTGGAGCGCGAAACGCGGGTGCTGCAGGGCGTGCGCTTCATCGGCACCACGCTGTGGACCGACTTTGACGCCCTGGCGCCGCGCGGCCCCACGGCGACGCTGACCGAGCAGCTGCAGGCGCGCGAAAAAGCCTACCGCGCGGCCAACTACTACCTGCGCTTTGCCGCCGCCACGCGCCATGGCGAGCCCTTCATGGCCGAGCAGACGCGCGCGCAGGCGCTGGTCTGCCAGGACTGGCTGCGCGCCGCGCTGGCCGAACCGTTTGACGGCCCCACAGTGGTGGTGACGCACTTTGCGCCCAGCCTGCAAAGCGCCGACCCGCGCTACGGCCTGGCGCCCGGCACCGCCGGCTTCTGCAACGCGCTGGACGAGCTGCTGCCGCTGGCCGATGTGTGGCTGCACGGGCACCTGCACTGCGCCATCGACTACCGAGACGCCAGCGGCCGCTGCCGCGTGGTGGCCAATCCGCTGGGCTATGCCGACAAGGGCGAGCAGGCGGCGTTCAAGCCGCGCTGGCTGATCGAGGTGCCGCGCGGCGCGCCCCGCCCGGCCATTTGATGCCGCGCAGCCCGCGCGGCGCGCTCAGGGCTTAGACTTGCACGATCCGCAACTGCAACTGAGGACGACCGATGAAAATCCTGCTCGCTGTCGACGGCAGCCCCTACACCAAGAAGATGCTGGCCTACCTGACGACGCACCTCGAGATGTTCTCGGGCGACAACGAGTTCACCGCCCTCACGGTGCTGGGCACGCTGCCGCCCCGGGCGCGCGCCGCCCTCGGCAAGGAGGTGGTGGACACCTACTACGCCGAAGAGGCGAAAAAGGTGCTGGAGCCGGTGATCAAGTTCCTCACGCGCCACAACCTGAAGGTGAAAAGCCTGTCGAAGATCGGCAACGCGGGCGACACCATCGCCAAGACGGCCGAAAGTGGCAATTACGACCTGGTCATGATGGGCTCGCGCGGCCATGGCGCGCTGGGCGCGCTGGTGATGGGCTCGGTCGCCACGCGGGTGCTGGCGCATTGCCAGACGCCGGTGCTGCTTGTGAGATGACCCCCCTGAGCCGCTGACGCGGCTTCCCCCCAGGGGGACAACGCTGGTGGCCGGGGGGACCCCGGCCACGGCGTTCCTGGGTGGCCTGCTCCGCGGCCCTCGGAAAGGGCTTGCTGCGCAGCCCTGAAAGCGTTTTCGGGCGCTGGCGCTTGATGGGCCAGCGCAAGCAGCTATGGTTTTGAGTGCACTCTTGAGTGCCAGCGGAACCTTCAGGCGATCTTTTGCGCCATCTCTGCGCCCTTTGCGTTCAAAGGTTTTTTTAAGCGCACATCCACGCCCCGCAAGCTCAATGCAGCCACGCCTTGGCGTGGCGCAAAAAGTCGAGCAGCAAGGTATCGAATTCCTCCGGCCGCTCCAGGTGCGGCAGGTGGCCGCTGTGGGGCACGGGCACGCATTGCGCGCCGGTGATGGCGGCGGCCATGGCTTCCATCTGCGCGGGCGGCGCCACGCTGTCGTGCTCGCCGGCAATCAGCATCGTCGGCACGTGGATCAGGCCGAGCGCGGGGCGGCGGTCGAACGAGGCCATGGCCTGCAGCGCGCGCCGCCAGGTGGCCGCGTGCACCTGCGCCTGGCAGTGCGCCGCCAGTTGCACGCCGGCCGGCAGCGCGCCGGGGCCGACCAGGCGCGGCAGCAGCGTGTCGGCGATCTCGCTCATCGGCCGGCCCTCGGCCAGCCAGGCCAGGCCCTGCTCGACGTAGCGGTTGTAGCCATCGCCCGGCTGCACGGCGGCGGCGGTGGCCACCAGCACCAGCTGGCCGATCAGATCGGGCCGGCGCAGCGTCACCTCCTGCGCCACCATGCCGCCCATGCCGTGGCCGAGCAGCGCCACCGGCGCGCCATCGGTCACCGGCGCCAGCGATTCGATCAAGGCCACCGCGCTTTCGGCCAGGCCCTTGAAGCTGTACGGCTCGATCGGCGGGCTGGGGCCGTAGCCGGGCATGTTCCACGCCACGGCGCGAAAACCCAGGCTGGCCAGCGTCTCGACCTGCGGCGCGAACGAGCGAAACCCGCCGCCGGCGCCGTGCAGCATCAGCACCACGGGGCCGTGGCCGAGCATGGTGTAGGTGGGGACGAGCATCTGCCGATACTACCCATGTCGGGCGATGACTGCGCCTGCGGCGCATAACTTCGGCCTGCGGCCTTCAATGACGCGCCCTGTGGGCGTCATGACTCAAGTCATGCGCCCACAGGGCGCGTCATCGAGCGCAGCGAGGTCATGGCGCGCCAGCGCCGTCATGCCACGTGACCCGGGAGACAACGCGGGCGCAGGCTGCTCGCTATCATGGCCCGCTGTCTCGCGCCGCCCATGCACCTGCCCACCCAAGCCGCCGCCCCCGCCTTCTCGCCGCTGGAATTCCGCGCCGCGCTGGGCATGTTCGCCACCGGGGTGACCATCGTCAGCGCGCGCGCGCCGACGGGCGAGCTGGTGGGCTTGACGGCCAATTCGTTCAACTCGGTCTCGCTCGATCCGCCGCTGGTGCTGTGGAGCCTGAGCCAGCGCTCGCTGTCGCTGGACGCCTTTCGCACCGGCTCGCACTACGCCATCAACGTGCTGGCGGCCGACCAGCACGAACTGGCGCTGCGCTTTGCCACCCCGCTGTCCGACCGCTGGGACGGCGTTGCCTGGACGCCCGGCGTGGCCGGCGCGCCGCTGATCACCGGCGCCATGGCGCATTTCGAGTGCTTCAACAAAAGCCGTTATGAAGAAGGCGACCACGTCATCTTCGTCGGCCAGGTCGAACAGGTGGCGCACCGGCCCGAGGCGACGCCGCTGCTGTTTCATGG
>JAGOVZ010000270.1 GCA_018060485.1 Ottowia sp.
CCCTTGTTTGCGCGCGACGGCACGCTGTGGCCCGGGCTGCTGGCAGGCATGCTGTTTGCGGCCGAGTTTGCCGCCATGTACCTGGGGCTGCAGCACACCACGGCCTCGCGCCTGACGGTGTTCTTGTACACCTCGCCGTTCTGGGTCGCGCTGCTGCTGACGCTGCTGGTGCCGGCCGAGCGGCTGCGGCGCGTGCAGTGGGTCGGCCTGATTTGCGCCTTTGTCGCCGTGGCGTTTGCGCTGCGCGAAGGCTTTGTGCAGGGCGGCGCCGGCGTGACCTGGCGCGGCGATTTGCTGGGCCTGGCGGCGGGCGCGCTGTGGGGGCTGACCACGGTGACCATCCGTGCCAGCCGGCTGGTGCAGGTGTCGCCCGAGAAGATGCTGTTCTACCAGGTGGCCGTCAGCGCCGTCACGCTGCCGCTGCTGTCGGCGGCGCTGGGCGAGCCGTGGCACTGGCAGTGGAGCGCGTTTGCCGGCGCCTCGATTGCGGTGCAGACGGTGATTGGCGCCTTCGTCAGCTATCTGGTGTGGATGTGGCTGCTGGCGCACTACCCGGCCACCAAAATTTCCGCCTTCGTGTTTCTGACGCCCATCTTCGCGCTGATCGCCGGCGCGCTGTGGCTGGGCGAAACGGTGACGCCCACGCTGCTGCTGTCGCTGGCGCTGGTGGCGGTCGGCATCGTGCTGGTGAACCGGCGCGCGCCGGCGCCGCTTCAAGGTAAATAGGGCGCTGGCGCTTGTCCATCAAGCGCGGACAGCTATCAAATTCAGAGTTATCCGGCGATCGGCGCCACCGCCGCACCCTGAATGCCGTGGCGCTGGAGCGCATCGGCAACGAAGCCGCTGGCCTTCATGTCCTCGACAAACGCGGCCAGCGCCACTTGCGCCGCCTCGCCCCGGCCGGCCGGCAAGCCCATGGCCTGCTGGATCACCATGAAGCGCCCCGGCAGCAGGCGCAGGCCGCCGATGCGGGCGGCGTCGGCTTCCAGCTGCTGCTTCACGCCGGCGGCGACGTCGGCGTTTTTTTCAACAAAGGTGGGCACCACGGCGGGCGAGCTCGCGGCGCGCTCGATGGTGGCGTGTTTCAGCTCGCGCGACAAGAACAGGTCGTAGGCGCTGCCCTGGCCCACCATCACGCGGCGGCCGGGGGCATCCACCTCGGCGTTGTCCTTGAGCGGCGAATCGTCGCGCACCAGGTACGCGCCCTCGATCAGCACATACGGCGCGGTAAAGCGAATGCCCTCGCCGCGCAGCGGGTCGATGGCGAAGAAGCCAACGTCGGCTTGGCTTGCGCGCACCGCCTCGACCGAAGCCTGCGCCTTGTCGAACACGACCAGCTCGCACCCCACACCCAGCCGCTCGGCGAAGGCGCGCGCCAGGTCGATGGACACGCCCGCCGGCTCGCCCGCCGCGTTGCGCCCGGCCAGGATCGGGTTGCCCAGGTTGATGGAAGCGCGCAGCGCGCCAGTGGGGGTGAAGGCGGCGCGAACGTCGGCGGGCAGGGTGCTGGGCATGGCGGTGTTTGGGTGAAAAGGCAGGCGCTGCATTTTGCCGCCGACGGGCGCAATAATGTCGCCAAGGCCGCGCGTTCTGCGCCGGCCACCACCTGACCCCAAGCGCATGCAATTCAAGGACTACTACCAGATCCTCGGCGTCACCAAGAGCGCGACGCAGGACGACATCAAGAAGGCCTATCGCAAGCTGGCGCGCAAGTACCACCCGGACGTCAGCAAAGAGAAGCATGCCGCCGAGCGCATGGCCGAGGTGAACGAGGCCAACACCGTGCTGGGCGACGCCGAAAAGCGCGCCGCCTACGACACCGTGGGCGCGCAGGCCTGGGCCGCCGGCGCCCGATCCGGCGACGACGTGCGCCCGCCGCCGGGCTGGAACAGCGGCTACGAATACACCGAGGGCGGTGGCGCGGGCGCCGACGCCTTCCGCCAGCACTTTGGCGGCGATTCGGGCGACTACAGCGAATTCTTCGAGCAGATGTTCGGCCGCGCGGGCGCCGGGGGTGGCGCGCGCGGGCGCGGCCGTGCGCGGGCCGATGCCCCGATGCGCGGCGAAGACCAGCACGCGCGCATCGAGCTGGAGCTGATCGACGCCTACAAGGGCGCCGAGCGCAGCCTGAACCTGCGCGGCGCGCGGGTGGACGACAGCGGCCACGTGGTGCCGGAAGAGCGCACGCTGCAGGTCAAGATCCCCAAGGGCGTGAAGGAAGGCCAGCTGATTCGTCTGGCCGGCCAGGGCAGCCCCGGCTTCAATGGCGGGCCGGCGGGCGATCTGCTGCTGGAAGTGCAGTTTCGCCCCGACCCACGCTATCGCATCGACGGCCGCGACGTGACGCAAAAGCTGCGCGTGACGCCGTGGGAAGCGGCGCTGGGCGGCGGCGTTGCAGTGATGACGCCGGATGGCGCGACGGTCGAAGTCACCGTGCCGGCCGGCTCGGGCGGCGGGCGCAAGCTGCGGCTGAAGGGGCGCGGCATCCCCTCATCCACCACGCCGGGCGACTTGTACCTGGAGCTGGAAATCGCCGTGCCCGGCGCCGTCACGCCCGAGCAGAAAACCGCGTGGGAGGCGCTGAAACAGACGTATCCCGGCTTCGATCCACGTATCAAATGAAACACCCCCTGTGCCGCCTTCGGCGTCTTCCCCCTCTCCTGCGGGAGGCGGACGGCGCCAGTCACCCGGGAAACCCCGGCGACGGCGCCCACGTGTGGTCTGCTCCGCGACCATCGGGCTCTTTGGGTTTCTGGCCTTGCGGGCGGCGCGCCAGCGTCATGGACAACTGATTTTTGGAGAGCACCGAAGATGAACCCCGTGCCCCTCACCATCCCCGCCCACCTGGTCGAATTGCTGGACGACGCCGCCTTGAGCCTTCAAGAGTTGGCGCGCGGTTGCGCCATGAGCCCCGACTGGGTGCACACCCACGTCGAAGCCGGCGTGCTGCAACCCGCGCAAGGCGGCGGCGCCACCGAATGGCGCTTTGCCAGCGCCACGCTGACGCGCGCACGCCGCATCGCGCAGCTCGAACACACCTTTGACGC
>JAGOVZ010000271.1 GCA_018060485.1 Ottowia sp.
ATTGAGGTCAGCGCCGAAGTAAGCAGAGATTGGGGTCAGAGTCGAATGAAGCCCCAAATTCGCCGTCACATGGGCTTGCAGAAAACGTAGCGCTGTTCTGACAAGCGCCAGCAGCTATCAAAAAAGCAGACGAACAACAAAAAGGCGCCCGAAGGCGCCTTGATAGATACGATCAGCGACGTGGCTGGCCATCAATCCTGCTTGATCACCCCACATACCAGTCGCGCCCCGGCATTGCCGCTGGGCTGCGCGTTCACGTCGTCGGGCGCGGCGTGCACGATGACGGCCTTGCCGATGATGCTGTTGGGGCCGCGCAGTTTCAGCGACGAGCTGTTGAACGAGATGTTGGCGGTGCCGTTGGCGTCGGTCGTCAGCTCGGGCATGTCGCCGACGTGGTGCTTGCCGCCGCCGTGCGCGCCGTGCGGCTGGCTGGTGGGGTTGAAGTGGCCGCCGGCGCTGTTGAAGTCGGGCGACGAGCAATCGCCTTTTTCATGCACGTGGAAGGCGTGGCGCGCGTTGGGCGCCAGGCCGGTGACGCTGCCGGTCACGCTCACCACGTCGCGCACTTGCGAGAACTTCACCGTGCCTTGCGTCGGCGACTGCGGATTCGGCAGCGCGGCGCCGCCGGCGGCCGTGGTCAGGCGCGCCGAGGCTTCGGTGCGCGGGTTGTTCTCGTTGGCTTCGCCGGTGTTGGTGTTCTTGGTGGCGCAGGCGGCCAGGCTGGCCACGGCGGCGGCGAGCAGGGCGGTGCGCAAAATGATGGTGTTCATGGGTGTTCTCCTGTGTGTCAGACGATGGTTCACAACCGCCCCATGTTAGGTGCGGCGTCTGAGCAGGGCGTGTAGGAGAACGGCGCCAAAGGTTGCCGTGCCAATGCCGCCCAGCGCGAAGCTGCCGAACTTGAGCGTGAAATCGCCCGTGCCCAGCACCAGCGTGATGGCCGCCGTGAGCAGGTTGGCCGGGTCGGTGAAATCGACCTTGTTGTCGACCCAGATCTTGGCGCCGGCAATGGTGATGAGGCCAAACACCACGATGCTGACGCCGCCCATCACCGGCAGCGGAATGGCCTGGATGAAGGCGCCGAACTTGGGTGAAAAGCCCAGAAGCAACGCCATCAGCGCCGCCACCACGAACACGGCGGTGGAGTAAATGCGCGTGGCGGCCATCACGCCGATGTTCTCGGCATACGTGGTCACGCCCGTGCCACCGGCGGCGCCCGACACCATGGTGGCGATGCCGTCGCCGATGAAGGCGCGGCCGATGTACGGGTCGAGGTTGCGGCCCGTCATGGCCTGCACGGCCTTGATGTGGCCCAGATTCTCGGCCACCAGGATCAGCGCCACCGGCGCGATCAGCAGCATGGCGCCGCTGTCGAACACCGGCGCGGTGAACTTCGGCCAGCCCAGCCACGGCGCATTGACGATGCCCGAAAAATCCATCGGCTTGCCCAGGCCCATGCCGTTGGCCAGCAACAGGTAAATGAGCGTGGCCAGCAGCAGGCCGACCAGAATCAGCAGCCGCTGCACCATGCCGCGCGTGAACACCGCCACCAGCGCCACGCAGACAAAGGTGACCAGCTGCATCCAGCTGTCGAAGTTGCTGGCCGCCATGTTCTTGATCGGGATGCCGGCCAGGTTGAGGCCAATCACCGCCACCACGGCGCCGGTGACCACCGGCGGCATCAGCCGCTCGATCCAGCCGGTGCCGATGGCCTGCACCACGGCGCCAATCAGCGTGTAGACCAGCCCGCACGCGATGATGGCGCCTAAAGCGACGCCGATGTTGGCGTTGGGCCCCTTGCCGGCGTAGGCGGTGGCGGCGATCACCACACCGATGAAGGCGAACGACGAACCCAGGTAGCTGGGCACCTTGCCGCCGGTGATGAAGTAAAAGATGAGCGTGCCGATGCCGCTCATGAAGATCGCCAGGTTGGGGTCAAACCCCATCAGGATCGGCGCCAGCACCGTGGCGCCGAACATGGCGATGACGTGCTGTACGCCCATGGCGGCGGTTTGCGGCCAGGGCAGGCGCTCGTCGGGGGCGATCACGCCGCCGCCGGCCAGGCTGCTGGCGGGCCGTTCTTGCCATTGAAAAAGACTCATCCTCGCGCTCCTTGTTGAATTCTGGGTGGCGCGATGGTAGAGGCTTCGCGGTTTCAGTCGGCCGAGCGGCGCCGCGTGCGTGTTGCCAGCAGCGACACGCCGGTCATCAGCAGCGCCAGGCTCCACGGTTGCAGCGACGGCACGGCGGCCACGGGGACGGCCCGCAGCGGCGCAAAGGCCGAGGCGTCACGTCGATGGCGCGCCAGTGGATGTTGAGCGGGCCCGCGAGCGCCGCGCAATCGGCGGATTTGTACGTCTGCGCCGTCGCGGCGCCGCAGAGCGGTAGCAACAGCGCCGTGGCCAGCCATCTCCGCCAGGCAGACGATGCGGACGGTATGAGCGGTGGGCGAGAGGGTGTCATGCGCCGCATCGTGGGGCTTGGCGCTGAGTCGGTCAATGCAGCGTCTTGTACAGCGAGGCACGGGGCGCGGTGCGATGGCAAGTATCAAATTTATAGCTGCTCGCGCTTGCCTGGCAAGCGCAAGAGGCCAATTTGACTTAGAAAGACGTCACACACGCCCGAACGCCCACGCGCTGGCCGCCTCGGTGCCTTCGATCTGGTCGATGGCTTTGAGCAGCGGCGTCAACTCGCGGTAGCGGCCGGCGGTGTGGCGGATGTAGGCGATGAAGCGTGGCGCGTCGGCCAGGTACTTGGGCTTGCCGTCGCGCAGCGTCAGGCGCGCGAAGATGCCGGCGACTTTCAGATGCCGCTGCAGGCCCATCCATTCGACCGCGCGCCAGAAGCTGCCGAAATCGCTGTGCCAGTCTTCAAAGTCCATCAGGCCAAGCTTGCGCGCGCGCTCCCAGTAGCGCACGGTGATGTCGAGCACGAATTCCTCGTCCCACGTCAGGAAGGCGTCGCGCATCAGGCTGGCGATGTCGTAGCTGGCGGGACCGTAGACGGCGTCCTGGA
>JAGOVZ010000272.1 GCA_018060485.1 Ottowia sp.
ACCGTAAAGTAAATTGCTATCAAATAAAGAGCTGTTCGCGCTTGTCTATCAAGCGCTGGCGCTTATTTTGATGCCGAATCGGCAGGCGCCGGCGTCCGCCGCCTGAACATGCCATAACCGTCCATCATCAGCACCTGCTCGCCGTGCTGGTTGAACATCTCCCACAGCGTTCGCGTCAGGCCGACGTCGGGGCGCGATTTCATGGGGCGCGATTCGAGGATGGTTTGCTTGAGCGTCAGCGTGTCGCCGGGGTACACCGGCGTCAGCCAGCTCACCTTCTCCAGCCCGGGCGAGCCCAGGCTGCTCGACTCGTGCAGAAAGCCGCGCACCATCAGCCCCATCGCCATCGCGCAGGTGTGCCAGCCGCTGGCACTGAGCTTGCCGAACATGGACTTGGCGGCCGCCGCTTCGTCCAGGTGGAAAGGCTGAGGGTCGTACTTGCTGGCAAAGGCGATCACCTCGTCGCGGTCGACGGTGGTGCTGCCGATGTCGAGCGTGGTGCCCACGGGCAGGTCTTCCCAGAAGTACTTGATGTGTTGTTGCGGGTGGTCGGACATGGTTTTTCAGCGTGCTCCGGAAACGTCAATCAAGGACATGGTGGTGTAGCTTGCCGCATCCGACAGCAGCCAGACGATCAACTGCGCGACTTCGTCCGCCGTGCCGCCGCGGCCCATGGGCACGCCGGCTTTCAGTTCTTCGACGCGGTTCGGCCGGCCGCCGCTGGCGTGAATTTCGGTCTCGATCAGACCCGGCCGCACGGCGTTGACGCGAATGCCCTGCGGCGCCACTTCTTTCGCCAGCCCGATGGTGAAGGCGTCGATGGCGGCCTTGGCCGCCGCGTAATCGACGTATTCATTGGGTGAGCCGAGCCGCGCCGCCGCGCTGGAAAGGTTGACGATGCTGCCGCCCGCGCCGCCGTGCGCCGTGCCCATGCGCCGCACCGCCTCGCGCGCGCAAATCATCGAGCCGATGACGTTGATGTCGAACATGCGGCGCCAGCGCGCCACGCTTTGCTCGGCCACCGGTTGCGCCCGATCCACCACGCCGGCGTTGTTGACCAGGCCCGTGAGGCGCCCCAGCTTTGAATCGACGTGCGCGAACATCTTGAGCACCTGGGCTTCATCAGCCACGTCGGCCTGCACGCTGATGGCGGTGCCGCCGCCGGCGCGGATGGCGCGCACCACCTCGTCGGCGGCGAGCGAATTGGCGGCGTAGTTCACCGCCACCGCCCAACCGCCCTGCGCCGCCAGCCGCGCGGTGGCGGCGCCAATGCCCCGGCCGCCGCCGGTGACCAGCAAAACCTTGTCTGGTGCCACGCCGCATCTCCTGTAAAAATCACGCTCGAAGATCATTATTTCAGGAGACTTGCATGAGCCGCACCGTTCTGTATTACTTCGCGCCGCAAAGCCCGTGGAGCTATCTTGGCCATGCGCGCCTGGTCGATTTGCTGGCGCGCAGCCGGCGCGAGGTGGCGGTGCTGCCGGTGGACTACGGGCGCATCTTTCCGCAATCGGGCGGGCTGCCGCTGGCCAAGCGCGCGCCGCAGCGGCAGGCCTACCGGCTGGTCGAGCTGAAGCGCTTTGCCGAGCACCTGGGGTTGGCGCTGAATCCGCAGCCGCGCTACTTTCCGGTCGACGCCACGCCGTCGGCGCGCCTGATCACGGCCGTGGCGCAGCAAGACGGCATGGCCGCCGCGATGGCGCTGGCCGGCGCCGTGCTGGCCGCCTGCTGGCGCGAAGAGCGCGACATTGCCCGCGATGCCACGCTCGCCGAACTGCTCGAAGAATGCGATCTGCCCGCCGAGCGCCTGGCCGAGTCGCGCGGCGCCGACACACAGGCGCGCTACGATGCCCACACCCAGGCCGCCATGGACGCTGGCGTGTTCGGCGCGCCGACCTACGTGATCGACGGCGAGCTGTTCTGGGGGCAGGACCGGCTGGATTTTGTCGCCCGCAAGTTGGGCATTGTTTGAGCGATCGATGACCGCGCTCTGGCGAGCGCATGACCTCGGCCTGCGGCCTTCGATGACGCGCCCTCTGGGCGCATGACAAAAGTCATGCTGCCCGAAGGGCACCGTCATCGAGCGCAAGCAAGGTCATGGCGCGCCGCGCCGATCATTGTTCATTTTGGGCACTGGCGCTTGCCAGACAAGCGCAGACAGCTATTTAATCAGGAGCAAATCACCATGGGCCAATTCATCGACCTCACCGCCGCCGACGGCCAGAAAATCCCCGCCTACGTGGCCGAACCGGCCGGCCAGCCGAAGGGCGCCGTCGTGGTGCTGCAGGAGATTTTCGGCGTCAACGCCCACATCCGCGAAGTGGCCGACGGCTACGCCAAGGACGGCTACCTGGCCGTGGCGCCCAGCACCTTCCAGCGGGTCAAGCCCGGCGTCGATCTGGGCTACACCGACGCCGACATGCAGGAAGGCTTTGGCTACAAGAACGCCGTCGAGGCGCTGCCCGCGCCCGGCGTGATGCAGGACATCCAGGCCGCCATCGACTACGCCGCGCAAAAAAGCGGCGGCAAGGTCGGCATCGTCGGCTACTGCTGGGGCGGGCTGCTGACCTGGCGCGCGGCGGCCATGCTGAACGGCCTGTCGGCCGCCGTGCCTTACTACGGCGGCGGCATGACGCAGCCGGCCGAGATTGCGCGCCAGCCCAAGGTGCCCGTGCTGGCGCACCTGTCCGACCGGGACCAGTGGGTGCCGCTGGACGGCGTGGAGGCGTTCAAAAAGGCGCACCCCGAGGTCGAGGTGCACCTGTACCCGGCCAACCACGGCTTCAACTGCGACCACCGGGCGGCGTGGGACGCCGAATCGGCCAAGCTGGCGCGCGAGCGCACGCTGGCCTTCTTTGCCAAGCACCTGGGCTGAGCTGGCGGGCAGGGCGGCGCAGGGCTGGCGCTATCGATCATCTAGCTGCTGGCGCACATCGGGCGGGCGCTGGCGGCGCTTTTCAGCATCTGGCCGCGCTGCCGCGCCGAGTGGCGCCCGCTGCGGTATGGCGCGGC
>JAGOVZ010000084.1 GCA_018060485.1 Ottowia sp.
AAGTTGCGCGCCGCCATGCGGTAGGTGAGGTTGCCCCAGCGGTCGCCGCGCTCGGCGCGGACCAGCGCCACGTCGCCATGGATCGGGTACTCCAGCACGTGATCGCGGCCGTTGATGCGGCGCGTTTCCTTGGGGCTGCCATCGGCGTTCTTCGCCAGTTCGGTGCCAAAGCCCGTGGGCGTGAAGAAGGCGCCGACGCCGGCACCGGCGGCGCGCATGCGTTCGGCCAGGTTGCCTTGCGGCACCAGCTCCAGCTCGATCTTGCCGCTGCGGTAAGCCGCATCGAACACATGGCTGTCGGCCTGGCGCGGAAAGCTGCAGATGATCTTGCGCACGCGGCCGGCCTTGATCAGCGCGGCGACGCCGTGTTCCCCATTGCCGGCGTTGTTGCACACCAGGGTCAGCTCGCGCGCGCCCTGCGCAATCAGGCCGTCGATCAATTCGCCCGGCGTGCCGGCGGTGCCAAAACCGCCAATCAGCACGGTGGCGCCGTCTTGCACACCGGCCAGCGCGTCGGCCACCGAGGCGGCGATCTTGTCGATCATGGCTTGTTGGTCTCCTGCGCGCGGCGTGCGGTGCCGCTGGGTTGTGTGGTGTCGGTGGCGCCCACCGCCTTGTTTTTATATCACCGTCGCCCGGACGATCGGCCATGCTAGCCTACGGTGCATGTTTGCCCCCAGCCAAGCCGACGTTCGCCGCTTTTTCTGCAGCGCCTGGACCAAGTCCCAGGCCGATCAGCCGATGGAAACCATCGAGACGCTGGCCGCCGGCTGGATCGCCGAGCACCCGGAGTGGCACGCCGATTTCAGCGATGCCGAAGCCGCCGTGGCGCGCGACTATGGTGATGGCGCGGTGGGTGGCAACCCGTTTTTGCACCTGTCGATGCACTTGTCGATCAGCGAGCAATGCAGCATCGACCAGCCGCGCGGCATTCGCCAGGCGGTCGAGCTGTTGGCCGCGCGGCGCGGCGACTTGCACGCGGCGCACCACGAGGCGATGGAATGCCTGGGCCAGATGCTGGCCGATGCGCAGTCCAGCGGACGGCCACCGGACGGCGAGGCCTACGTGGCTTGCGTGCAGCGGCGGGCCACGCGCGGCGCGCCTTCAAATAGATGATGCAAGTCAAGATCGACGCGCGTCACGCGGGCTTCGGTGGCAAAGGCCGCTAGACTGGGCTGGCTCGCCGGGCGCCGGCCCGGTGCGTCTCTGCTGCAGACGATCCGCATGACCATGAGACCTTGATGAATCGCCGTGCTACCGCCGCGACTTCAACGCATCACCGCTGGATGATTTCTCGCAGTGTCACGTCGGCATCACGTCGCACCTGCACGACTTCGGCGAATTGCCGGGCCTGATGGGTGGGGTGGCACGCGCACGGCAGATTGCGCAGCAGACGATCGACTTCTTCCACGAGGCGGTGTTTGCCCACCACACCGAGGAGGAAAAGGATTTGTTCATGATCGTGCTGGCCAAGGCCGAGGCTGGTGAAGAACATGAGCGCGTGCGACGCCTGGTCGATCAGCTCACGGCTGAGCACCGCGACATCGAGGCGCAGTGGCGGCAACTGGAGCCGCATCTGAAAAAGCTTCTCAAGGGCGATGCGGCCGAGGTCGACGGGGCGGCAATCGAGCGCCTGGTGCGCCCGTATCAACAACACGCCCGCATCGAGGAGACTGAGTTCCTGCCGCTGTCGGCTGCGATTCTCGGTCGTGAAAGCGCCGATCTGGCCGCGCTGGGCCTGTCGTTGCACACCCGGCACGTGGTGCGCGGCGCGCGCCAGGGCTTGTGCGGCTCCTGATCGCGGCGGCGACCCTGCTTCCCACAAAAAAGCCCGCGTTGCCGCGGGCTTTTTTGTTGCGAATACCGAAAGACTTTGCTCAGCGGAAGCGCGACTCCGGCACCGTCTTCAGGTCACCCTGCAGGCTGCCGATGTAGTTGGCCATGGCCTTCAGTTCGGCGTTGGAGAACTGCTTGGCCATACCCGCCATCACCGGGTTGGCCCGGCCCCAGGTGTGGTGCGTGTTGTCGCGGTAGGACTTGAGCGCCATGTACAGGTAGTCCGAGTACTGGCCGCCGATCTTGGGGTAGGTCGGGTCGATCGGCTTGGAGTAGTTGTCGCCGTGGCATGACACGCAGGCGCCCTTTTGCAGCAGCTGCGCGACCTGCGCGCTGGGCTCACGCGCCGCCGGCAGTTCGGGCGCGCCTTCCTTCACGCCGTGCTGCGCGTAGTAGGCGGCGACGTCGGCAATGTCTTGCTCGCTCATGGTCGTCGCAATGCCGCGCATGCTGGGGTGCTTGCGGTCGCCCTTCTTGTAGGCCTCCAGCGCGGCGGCGATGTACTTGGCGTTCTGGCCCGAGATCTTGGGCACGTGGTAGACCTCGGGAAAGCTCGACTTGTAGCCGATGATGCCGTGGCAGCCGATGCACATGGCGATCTTGCCTTCGCCGGCCTTGGCATCGCCCGTGACCTGGGCCTGGGCCGGCATGGCGGCGCCCAGGGCGACAACGATGGCAGCGAACATCGGGGACAGAGTCGTTTTCATTTTGCGCGCACAATTCAAATTGGTTTGATCCAGGTCAGCGGCGATTGTAATCAAGCCCGCCTGCCCCGCAGCCCGCTGCCCGCCCCGTTGTCCACATTGCCACCCGTTCGCTTCGACATGAAATTCCAAGGCTCCGAAAACTACGTCGCCACGCAAGACCTGATGCTGGCCGTCAACGCCGCCATCACGCTCAAGCGCCCGCTGCTCGTCAAGGGCGAGCCGGGCACCGGCAAGACCATGCTGGCCGAGGAAGTGGCCGAGGCGCTGAAGCTGCCGCTGCTGCAGTGGCACATCAAGAGCACCACCAAGGCGCAGCAAGGCCTGTACGAATACGACGCCGTGAGCCGCCTGCGCGACAGCCAGCTGGGCGACGACAAGGTGAAAGACATCCACAACTACATCGTCAGGGGCGTGCTGTGGCAGGCCTTCACGGCCGACGAGCCGGTGGCGCTGTTGATCGACGAGATCGACAAGGCCGACATCGAATTCCCCAACGACCTGCTGCGCGAACTGGATCGCATGGAGTTCCACTGCTATGAGACGCGCGAAACTGTGCGCGCCAAGCACCGGCCGGTGGTCTTCATCACGTCGAACAACGAGAAGGAACTGCCGGATGCCTTCCTGCGCCGCTGCTTCTTTCACTACATCAAGTTCCCCGAGCCCGAGACGATGAAGCAGATCGTCGACGTGCACTTTCCGAATCTGAAAAAGGAACTACTGGCCGCGGCGATGAAGGTGTTCTACGACGTGCGCGGTCTGCCGGGTTTGAAGAAAAAGCCGTCGACCAGCGAACTGCTCGACTGGCTGAAACTGCTGGTGGCCGAAGACATTCCGCTCGAAGCACTGCAAAGCGCCGACAGCAAGGTCAGCGTGCCGCCGCTGGTCGGCGCACTGCTCAAGAACGAGCAGGACGTGACGCTGTTCGAGAAGCTGGTGTTCATGAACCAGCGCAACCGCTGAGGTCGCCATGAACCCGCTGTTGCTTGAAGGCCTGGCGGATGCGCTGGGCTTTGTCGGTGGCGCGCTGGTCGGCTTCCTGCTGGCGCGGCTGGCCGGGTTCGACTTGTTTGCCGAAGGCTATGGCGCGTCGAGCATGGCCGCCATCGTGGCGGTGGGAATAGGCGCCGGCTTGGGCCGCGCCGTCACCCGCCGCTGGCGGCTGCGCCGCGAAGCCGCGCGACGGGCCGCTTCTGCACCTTCTTCCAAGTCCTGACATGAGCTTTGTCGAACCCGTTGTGCTGCGCGACCATGGCGTGCGCCTGGAACCGCTGGCGCTGTCTCACGAAGACGGCTTGCGCGCCGCCGCCGCCGACGGCGAACTGTGGAAGCTGCGCGTGACCAGCGTGCCGGCGCCTCAGGAGACACGCGCCTACATCGACACCGCCTTGAAAATGCGCGAAGAAGGCCACCGCTTCGCCTTTGCCGTGCTTGACGACGCCACCGGCACGGTGCTGGGCAGCACCAGCTACCACGACATCGTGCCGGCGTTGCGCCGGGTGGAGATTGGCTACACCTGGTACCGCCAGAGCGTGCAGCGCAGCCACGTCAACACCACGTGCAAGCTGCTCATGATGGGCCACGCCTTCGATACGCTGCAGTGCCCCGTGGTCGGCTGGCGCACCGACAACTACAACTTTGCGTCGCAAAAAGCCATCGAACGGCTGGGCGCGCGCAAGGACGGCGTGATCCGCCACCACGCGCTGCGCCGCGACGGCACGGTGCGCGACACCGTCATGTACAGCATGACGGCCGGCGAGTGGCCTGAAGCGAAGGCGCAATTGCTGTATTTGCGCGCGCGCCGCGGCTGAACGCCAGCGGCCTTATTGGCCGCGCTCGGCGCCGAATTCCGAATCCGACAGCAGCCGCTCGTACAAGGGCGCGACGAGCGCGGCGCTGTCTTCATCGATCAGGCAGTCGAGCAGGCGCGCGATGGAAGCGCGCGGCAGCAGCCGGGCGATTTGCTCGGCCCATGGCAGCGCCTCGGCGTCGCCCCAGGCGCGCACCGCCAGCCCGATGGCGCGCGCCAGCAGGGCCAGCGTGTCTTCCTCGCCCTGCGTGTCGGCGCTGTCCTTGACCAGTTTCTCGGCCGCTTCACCGCCAATCTCGATCAGCACCACGCCGGCCTGCGCCCGCGCGGCCTTCAGCGAGTCTTCATCCGGCACGCGTGTGATGCCAAAGCCCGACTGGTTGGCCGACGTCGCGGCCACGCCACCCAGCGGCGGCAGGGTCGGCGCAAACTCGGGCGGCACGTGCGGCCACGCGGTGGGCTCTGCCGCTTCGATCAGGCCGGCAGCCACCAGGCGGCGCAGATCGGCCGGCGTGTCGGGGCCGAACACCTCGGTCATGGCCACCACGTTGCGCTCACCAGTGCACAGCAGCACGATCTGCCGGTCGCGCAAGGCCATGTGGCCACGCCGAGCAGCCAGCGCTTGCCGGCCGGCTTCGGTCTTGCGGTACACCAGGCTGCGCTCGTCAGCGTCTGGCCCGATGGGTGAGGGGTGGGCGCTACGGATGGGTGTCATGGTGGGCTCAATGCGTACGTCGGTAGACGGGAAAACGGGTAGCCGGCTTTACGATCCCTTCGTCAATTTTGGTCAGTATGCACAAAGTATGCATTTTCCGCGCCACCCGTTTGAAGGGGCGATTCGGCGGCGTGCGTCCGCTGGGTGACCGCCGTTTTTCGTCACCCGGCCCATAATGGTTGCGAGGCCCGACCATGCTGATCGACTTTTTCTACACCTTGCGCGCCGCCAAATTGCCGGTGTCGGTCAAGGAATTCCTGACCCTGCTCGAAGCGCTGCAGGCCGACGTGGTCGGTCCGCGCCAACCCGACGCCTGCTCGATCGACGACTTTTACTACCTGGCGCGCACCGCGCTGGTCAAGGACGAGAAGCACTTCGACAAGTTCGACCGCGCGTTTGCCGCCTACTTCAAGGGCGTCGAGCACATCGCTGACTTCCGCAAGGAGATCCCGGCTGAGTGGCTGCGCAAGATTCTTGAAAAAGAGCTGACGCCCGAGCAAAAAGCCGCCATCGAGAAGATGGGCTGGGACGAGCTGATGGAAACGCTCAAGAAGCGGCTCGACGAGCAGAAAGAGCGCCACGAAGGCGGCAGCAAGTGGATCGGCACCGGCGGCACCTCGCCCTTCGGCCATGGCGGCTACAACCCGCAGGGCATCCGCATTGGCGGCAAAGGGGGCAACAAGAGCGCCGTGAAGGTGTGGGACCAGCGCGCCTACCGCGACTACGACGACAGCCAGGAACTGGGCACGCGCAACATCAAGGTCGCGCTGCGCCGGCTGCGCAAGTTCGCGCGCACGGGCAGCGAGTTCGAGTTGGACTTGCCAGACACCATTCGCTCAACGGCGGCCAATGCCGGATGGCTCGACATCAAGATGGTGCCCGAGCGCCACAACAGCGTGAAGGTGCTGCTGCTGATGGACGTGGGCGGCACCATGGACGAGCACATCGCCCGCGTGGAAGAGCTGTTTTCAGCCACCAAGGCGGAGATGAAACATCTGGAGTTCTATTACTTCCACAACTGCGTGTACGACTTCATGTGGAAGAACAACCGGCGCCGCTTTGCCGAGAAGTTCGCCACCTGGGACATCATCCGCAAGTACAACAAGGACTACAAGCTCATCTTCGTCGGCGACGCGACGATGAGCCCGTACGAAATCCTGCAACCGGGCGGCAGCGTCGAGTACAACAACGAGGAACCGGGCGCCGAATGGCTGCAGCGCCTGACGCACGCCTTCCCCAAGTTCGCCTGGATCAACCCCGAGCCGCAGGGCGTGTGGCAGTACCGCCAGAGCATCGCCATCATCCAGCAGTTGATGAGTCAGCGCATGTTTCCGCTCACGCTCAAGGGGCTGGAAGACGCCATGCGGATGCTTTCAAAATAATAGCTGCTCGCGCTTGATACACAAGCGCTGGAGCCGCTTTTCATTCAAATTCGGCGATTCAGCCGCGCCGCCGCGCCGCCATCTCGGCGCCGATGGTCTGCAACGCACGCTCGTCGAACAGCGGGCGCGCGGCCGGGTAGACCACCGATTCTTCCAGCGGAATATGCCGCTCGTACGCGGTCACGAAGTCGTTCACCAGCGCACGCTCTGCCGCGCTGATCGGCGGCGGCGCTTCGGCATCGCGCCAGGTCAGCAGCACGGCGCGCAGGCGCTGCCACAGCGCGTGCATCTGCACGTGATCGGCCTGCAGCTGAGCCACCGCCTCGCGCACGCGGGCGTCCGCGTGCGAGGCCAGAGCCGGGAACACATGCCGCTCCTCGTCCTCATGGTGGTGCGGGCCGGCGATGTCGAAATAGCGCAGCACGTCGCCGGCCGCTGAACGCGACTGGGCATCGTGCCCTTGGGCATCGATGTGCCGGGCGATGCGCCCGAGCAGCGCCAGGCTGCGCTGCACGCGTTCGTGACAGGCCTCGAGCATTTCAAACGGCTGCTCGAAGCCGACGGCGGGCGTGTTGAAGCCCGGAAGGTTGACGCCAGCGTGTGCCATGGCCGCATTGTCGGCCCGCCCGCAAAGTCCCTTGGCTGGCACGGGCGTTGGCCGTCGGTATCGGCTGGAAAAAGGGGCTTTGTCCGACAAGGTCGCCGACTAAACTTGAAGCGGTGAGCCTTGTGACCGTTTCCACCCGATCGCCAGCCGCTGCCGTGTTGATGTTGGTGTTGGCGCTGCCGGGCTGCGCCGTCTTCCGCGACGAGGCTGCGCCAGCCGATCCGCCGCCCGCCAGCACCACCGACGAAGCGCGCGCTGGCCAGGTCGGTGCCGTGGGCGACTCCACCGAGGCCAGCGCCGCGTTCGACATCCGCGTCGAGGCGGCGGACGACGACTTGCGCCAACTAATCGAGCGCCACAACGAGCTGCAGCGCTACCGCCCCATCAGCGATCTGGACGAGGCCGAGTTCGCGCGCCTGATGGCGCTGACCGAGCGCGACGTGCGCAACCTGCTGGGCACCGAGGGCTACTTCAACCCCACCGTGCGCGTGCGCCGCGAAGGCGCGCCCGGCGGCAAACCGACGGTGGTGATCGCCATCGAGGCCGGCGAGCCGACCACCGTCGAGCGCGTCAACATCGAGTTCGAAGGCGACATCGCCAGCAGCGCCGATGCCGACGCCGTGGCGCAGCGCACCCGCATCGTGGACGACTGGAGCCTGGATGAAGGCCGCCGCTTCACGCAAGAGCGCTGGTCAAGCGCCAAGACCGGCGCGCTGCGCAGCCTGGTCGAGCGGCGCTATCCGCGCGGGCGCATCGACTACAGCGTGGCCGATGTCGATGCCGTGGCGGCGCGCGCCAAGCTGGGGCTGCGGCTGGATTCGGGGCCGCTGTTTCGCCTTGGGCCGGCCACCGTCAAAGGCGCCAGCCGCTACCCGCCCGAGCTGGCCGAGCGCCTGTCGTGGCTCAAGCCGGGCGACATCTACGACCAGAAGAAGCTGGTCGATGCCCAGCAGCGGCTGGCCGGCAGCGGCTATTACGACTCGGCCTACATCAGCATCGACCCCGAAGGCGACCCGGCGGCCACGCCGGTGACCTACACCGTCACCGAGGCCATGCGCCACAAGGTGCAGGTGGGCATCGGCTTCAGCACCGACGGCGGCCCGCGCCTGACGCTGGAGCACCGCGACAACACGGTCTTCGGCACCACCTGGCGTGCCGACACCAAGCTGCACTTCGACCAGAAGGAGCCCCTGCTGCAGAACGAGCTGACCTCGCTGCCGAATGCCAACGGCTGGCGCTGGGGCACGCTGGCGCGCTATATGCGGCAGGACGACGGCACGCTCGACACCACCTCGCAAACCCTGCGCGTTGGCCGCCTGAAGACGACCGAGCGCTACGACCGCAACTTCTACCTGCAGTACGACCGCGCCAAAGTCACCGGCTCGGGCACGCAGGTGGTGCCCGACGCGCTGCTGGGCGACGGCGCCGCCATCAGCGCCAACTACGCGTGGACGGGGCGTTATTTCGACAGCCTGCCGCTGCCCTCGCGGGGTTACGGCCTGGGTGCCGAAATCGGCGTCGGCATGACCACGGTGGGCGAGCGCAAGCCCTTCGTGCGCCTGCAGGGGCGCTGGCTGGGCATCGTGCCGGTGGGCGATGGCGGCAGCCGCCTGGCGCTGCGCAGCGAGGCCGGCGCCATCTTCGCGTCGGACCGGGCGCGCCTGCCCTCCACCTACATGTTCCGCACCGGCGGCGATGCCACGGTGCGCGGTTATGGCTACCGGCGCATCGGCGTGCCGCTGGGCGGCGACTTTGTCGGCCCGGGCCGCTACATGGCGGTGGGCAGCATCGAATGGCAGCGGCCCATCATGCAGGAGCGCTTTCCGGGCCTGCTGGAGCACGTGCTGTTCGTCGACGTGGGCGGCGTGGCCAACCGCGTGGGCGACTTGCGGCCCAACTGGGGCGTGGGCACCGGCGTGCGGCTGATCACGCCGGTGGGGCCGATGCAGCTGGACGTGGCGTATGGGCTGCAGTCGAAGGAGTTTCGGCTGCACATGAACGTGGGCTTTAGGTTTTGACGTCCCCCCTGAGTCGCCTTTGGCGCCTTTCCCCCAGGGGGACAACGCCAGTGGCCGGGCCAAGCCCGTTCCACGGCGTTCCCGCGTGGCCTGCTCCGCGGCCTTTTGAATTGATCTCCCTCCCCCGCTGGGGGAGGGTTGGGGTGGGGGCCAGCCCGGCGCCCACGCACTGAGATTCAAATGTCGGATACTCCTGAATCCATAGCTGCTCGCGCTGATCCATCAAGCGCTGGAGGCGATTTTGATGCTCAAAACGCCGCCCCGGCGACGCGCGAGCGCCGCCGCTGGTGGCGCGTGCTGCTGTGGTCGCTGGCGGGGCTGCTGGCGCTGCTGCTGACCACGCTCGGCGGCGTGTGGATCTGGGCGGGCAGCGAAGGCTCGCTCGCCACCGCGCTGCGCTGGGCCGGCGCCGAGCGACCGCTGGTGACCGACGAAGTCACCGGCACGGTGCGCGGCGGCGGCAAGGTGCGGCGGCTGGTGTGGGACGAAGGCGGGCTGCGCGTGGAAGTGCACGACGCCGAGATCCTGTGGACGCCTGCCGCGCTGCTGTCGCGCACGCTGCAGATCGATCAGTTGTCGGCCAGCCGCATCCTGATCGACGATCAGCGGCCCAAGGCCGAGGCCGCCGCCGGGCCGCCCGAATCGCTGGCGCTGCCACTCAACATCCGCGTGAAGGCGCTGCGCGCCGGCGAGTTGCGCTGGGCCGGCCCGCCGCCCTACACGCTGCAGGATGTGGCCGGCCGCTTTGCCTACGACGGCCGCCAGCACCAGCTGGAGCTCGACAGCGCGCGCATCGAAGGCGGCAGCTACCAGGCGCGCGCCGTCATCACGGCGCACCACCCGATCGGCGTCGATGTCGCCCTGGCCGGCGCGCTCACCGC
>JAGOVZ010000011.1 GCA_018060485.1 Ottowia sp.
GTTCAGTGGCGATGGCGTTCATGAAAGCTCCGGGGAGAAATGCGAGGCGCATGCCATGCGCCGACCCGTCGGGGTGGCCGTGGCCGGGCTTGCACCGGCCACTGGCTGCGCCCCCTTGAAGGGGAGGCGCGTCAGCGCCTCGGGATGGGCTTAGTTACACGTCCTCATCTTGACGTTCTTCTCCTTGGCGTACTTCTCGCCGTACTCCTTGACCAGCGGCTCGACCATCGACTTGTCGGCCTGGTACCAGTCGGACACGACCTTCCAGCCGCTGCCGTCCCACTGCGCCACGCGCGCCCAGTCGGTGCCCAGGTGGTTGCTGCAGCTGGTCTGCACCGGGCGCAGGATCTTGCCGAAGCCCAACTCGTTCAGGCGCGCCTGCGTCAGGTTCAGGTTCTCGAAGCCCCAGCGCACCTGCTCGGGCGTCATGACCTTGCCCTTGCCGTACTTCTCTTGCGCGACGCGGATCGCCTCCACCTGCAGCATCGAGATCACCATGCCACGCGTGTGCGCCATGGCGCCCAGCTCGGCCGCGTCCTTGGCGGTGCCCTGGCCCTTGTCGTACAGCTGCGCCTTGACTTCGTCGTGCACCTTGTCGCGCTCGGCCGTGTTGTGGATGGTCATGGCGTTGTAGCCCTTGGCGCCGGCGCCGATGTCCTTCACGTCGTGATCGGAGCCGGCCCACCAGATGGCGTACATCTTCTCGCGCGGGAAGTTGGTGGCCTGCGCTTCGCGGATGGCGGCGGGCGTCATCACGCCGGCCGACCACAGCAGCACGTAGTCGGGGCGCTGCTGGCGGATTTGCAGCCAGGTGGATTTCTGCTCGACGCCGGGCGCGGTCACCGGCAGCTTGAGCAGCTCAAAGCCTTCCTTGGCGGCGCGCTTTTCCAGCAGCGGAATCGGCTCCTTGCCGTAGGGCGAGTCGTGGTAAACCAGCGCGATCTTCTTGCCCTTGAGGCTGCCTTTTTCCTTCTTCAGGATGTCCTGGATCATGGAATCAGCGGCCGTCCAGTAGCTGCCCAGCAGCGGGAAGTTCCACTCGAACACGCGGCCGTCGGCCGATTGCGACAGGCCATAGCCCATCGTCACCAGCGGCACCTTGTCGCCGGGCGCCTTGTCGCTGGTGGCAAAGGTGATGCCGGTCGATTGCGTGTCAAAGCCCGACGCGCCGCTGCCCTTGTTCTTCAGGCGCTCGTAGCATTCGACGCCCTTGGCGGTGTCGTAAGCGGTCTCGCATTCCTCGAACGCGATCTTGACGCCATTGACGCCGCCCTTGGCGTTGACCAGCTTCAGGTAGTCCTGCTTGCCGTCGGCCCATGGAATGCCCAGCGGCGCGAACTGGCCGGTGCGGTAGACCAGCAGCGGGATGAACTGCTCCTGTGCCTGCGCCTGAACGGCGGGCGCCGCGGCGATGCCGCCCAGTGCGGCGATGGCGAGTGCGAAAGTGCCCAGTTTCATGGTGTGTCTCCTTGATGAATTGACAGGGTTGGGACAGTGAATCAACGCGGCAGGCGCCGTGCGGACATTGGGGTTAATGCGGAAATGGCCACACGCGCAGCTTCTGCCGTGCCGTGGCCCACAGGCGCGCCAGGCCGTGAGGCTCGACGATCAAAAAGAACACGATCAACGCGCCGAAGATCATGTGTTCCAGATAGGTGGCCGTGGCGGTCGAGAGCGGCAGGCCCAGCCAGTGCGGCACGTAGTTGAGCAGCAGCGGCAGCAGCACGAAGAAGGCGGCGCCAAAGATGCTGCCGACGATGGAGCCCAGGCCGCCGATGATGATCATGAACAGCAGCTGGAACGAGCGGTCGATGGAGAACGCCGCCGGCTCCCACGCGCCCAGGTGCACAAAGCCCCACAGCGCGCCGGCCACGCCGACGATGAAGCTGCTGACGGCAAACGCGCTCAGCTTGGCGTACATCGGGCGGATGCCGATCACCGAGGCGGCCACGTCCATGTCGCGGATCGCCATCCACTCGCGGCCGATGGCGCTGCGCACCAGGTTCTTGGCGGCCAGGCCGATCAGGCACAGGATGGCCAGACACAGCAGGTACTTTTCCATCGGCGTGTCGATCTGCCACCCCAGGATCGACAGCGGCCCGGCGCTCACCGAGCCTGACGACGAATCGTTGGTGACCCACTTGGCGCGGCTCGTCAGCCAGTCCATGAAGAACTGCGCGGCCAGCGTGGCCACCGCCAGGTACAGGCCGCGAATGCGCAAGGACGGCAGGCCGAACACCATGCCGAACACCATCGCCACCAGCCCGCCGCCCAGCAGCGACACGAGCAGCGGCATGCCGTCAAAACGCACCTGCAGGTTGTAGGCCGCGTAGGCGCCCACCGCCATGAAGGCGCCGGTGCCGAGCGAAATCTGGCCGCAGTAACCGACCAGGATGTTCAGCCCCAGCGCCGCCAGCGACATGATGAGGAACGGAATCAGGATGGCCTGGAAGGTGTAGTCGCTGGCCACCAGCGGCACCACGAAGAAAGCCACCACCAGCAGCGCCAGCATGGCCATGCGGTCCTGCAGGATCGGAAAGATCTGCTGGTCGGCGCGGTAGGTCGTCTTGAACTGGCCGTTTTCTCTGTAGAACATGGTTTTTGGCTCAAATCAGGGGTTGGTCGGCGTGGATCAAGCGCGAGCAGCTATCGAAAAGATAGTCAAACGCGGTCAATGATCTTCTCGCCGAACAGGCCTTGCGGCCGCACCAGCAGCACGCACAGCGCCAGGCCATAGGCAAACCAGGTCTCGATGCCGCCGCCCACCATGGGGCCGAGATACACCTCCGACAGCTTCTCGCCCACGCCGATGATCAGCCCGCCCACGATGGCGCCGGGCAGCGAAGTCAGGCCACCCAGAATCACCACCGGCAACGCCTTCAAAGCCACCAGCGAGAGCGAGAACTGCACGCCGATCTTGGAGCCCCAGATCACGCCCACCACCAGCGCCACCACGCCCGCCACCGACCACACGATGACCCACATGCGCGACAACGGAATGCCGATCGACTGCGCCGCCTGGTGGTCGTCGGCCACGGCACGCAGGGCGCGGCCGGTCTTGGTCTTCTGGAAGAACAGCGACAGCAGCGCCACCAGCACGGCGGCGATGCAGGCCGAATACAAGTCTTCCTTGCTGACCAGCACGCCGCCGTCAAACACGTTTTCCAGAATGAACACCGGGTCTTTCGGCATGCCGACGTCGATGCTGTAGACCGCGCTGCCGAAGATCATCGGGCCCAGCCCGTCGAGCAGATACGCGATGCCCAGCGTCGCCATCAGCAGCGTGATCGGCTCCTGGTTGACCAGGTGGCGCAGCGCCAGCCGCTCGATGAGCCAGGCCACGCCGATCATGATGATCACGCTGACCATGAGCGCCAGCGCGATCGTGACAAAGCCGGGCGCCATGCCGAGCCACTTCGGAATCCACTCCGAAAAGCGCGCCATCGCCAGCGCCGCAAACAGCACCATGGCGCCTTGCGCGAAGTTGAAGACGCCTGAAGCCTTGAAGATCAGCACGAAGCCGATGGCCACCAGCGCGTACAGCATGCCGGTCATCAGGCCGCCGAGCAGGGTTTCGAGGAAAAAGCCCATGTGTTTGTCTCCGCGGCGTTCAGTGACTGGTGCCGAGGTACGCCCGGATCACGTCTTCGTTGCTGCGCACTTCATCCGGCGTACCGTCGCCGATCTTCTTGCCGTAGTCGAGCACCACCACGCGGTCGCTGATGTCCATCACCACGCCCATGTCGTGCTCGATCAGCACGATGGTGGTGCCGAACTCCTCGTTCACGTCGAGGATGAAGCGGCTCATGTCCTGCTTTTCTTCCACGTTCATGCCGGCCATGGGCTCGTCGAGCAGCAGCACCTGCGGCTCCATGGCCAGCGCTCTTCCTAAGTCAACCCGCTTTTGCAGGCCGTAGGGCAACTGGCCCACGGGCGTCTTGCGGTAGGCCTGGATTTCGAGGAAGTCGATGATGCGTTCGACGAATTCGCGCTGCGCGATTTCTTCGCGCTCGGCGGGCCCCAGGCGCAGCGCCTGCAGCAGGATGTTGCTGCGGAACTTGAGGTTGCGCCCCGACATGATGTTGTCGATCACGCTCATGCCCTTGAACAGCGCCAGGTTCTGGAAGGTGCGCGCCACGCCCATCTCGGCCACCTGGCGCGAGTTCATGTGGCTGAAGGTCTGGCCGCGAAAGGTGATGCTGCCTTCCTGCGGAACGTACACGCCGTTGATGCAGTTGAGCATCGACGACTTGCCCGCGCCGTTGGGGCCGATGATCGAGCGGATCTCGTGTTCCTTGACGTTGAACGAGATGTCGGTCAGCGCCTTCACGCCGCCAAAGCGCAGGCTGATGTTCTTCACATCCAGAATGACGTCGCCGATCTTTTTTTGATCAAATTCGGCGCCAGCGCTTGCCTGATCAGCGCGAGAAGCTATATTTTCAGGAGTCATCACGTCACTCATGCGGCGCTCCTCACGGCGGGATAGGTCTTGGCGTCAAGCACCTTCAGGTTGGCCGACACCTTGCCGGTGCGCCCGTCCTCGAACTTCACGGCGGTCTCGATGAACTGTTCGGGCTTGCCGCCATACAGCGCATCCAGCAGCACGGCGTACTTCTCGGCCACAAAGCCGCGCCGCACTTTGCGCGTGCGCGTCAGCTCGTCGTCGTCCGGGTCCAGTTCCTTGTGCAGCACCAGAAAGCGGTGGACCTGCGTGTCGGCCATGCCGGGCTCGGTGGCGAGATCGGCGTTCACCTTCTCCACGCATTCGGCCATCATCTTGAGCACCTCGGGCTTGCCCGCCAGATCGACGTAGCCGGCGTATGGCAAGCCTTGTCGCTCGGCCCAGTTGCCCACGGCTTCAAAGTCGATGTTGATGAAGGCCGTCACCATGTCCTTGCCGTTGCCGAAGCACACCGCTTCCTTGATCTGCGGGAAAAACTTGAGCTTGTTCTCGATGTAGTTGGGCGCAAACATCGCCCCGCCGGCCATCTTGCCCACGTCCTTGGCGCGGTCGATGATGATGAGGTGGCCATCGGGATCCAGCACGCCGGCGTCGCCCGTCTTGAAGTAGCCGTTTTCGTCGATCACTTCGGCGGTGGCGTCGGGCCGCTTGTAGTACTCCTTCAGCACCGACACGCCCTTGACCAGCACCTCGCCGTTGTCGGCGATCTTCAGCTCGATGCCGGGCGCGGCCTGGCCGACGCTGTTCAACTTGACCTGGCCGTTTTTCTGGATGCAGACATAGGCGCAGGTCTCGGTCTGGCCGTACAACTGCTTGAGGTTGACGCCGATCGAGCGGAAGAAGCGGAACAAGTCCGGCCCGATGGCCGCGCCCGCCGTGTAGGCCACGCGGATGCGCGACAGGCCCATGGCGTTCTTCAACGGGCCATAGACCAGGAAGTTGCCCAGCGCGTACATCAGCCGGTCGCCGCCTCCCACGGGCTTGCCGTCCAGGATGTCGGAGCCGACGCGGCGCGCCACGTCCATGAACTTGCGGTGCAGCCACTGCTTCGATTTGGCGGCGTCTTCCATGCGGATCGACACCGAAGTCAGCATGCCCTCGAACACGCGCGGCGGCGCGAAGTAATACGTCGGCCCGATCTCGCGCATGTCGATGTTGACCGTCTCGCTCGACTCGGGGCAGTTGATGGTGAAGCCCGCCACCAGCCACTGCGCCATCGAGAACAGAAAGTCGCCCACCCACGCTGGCGGCAGGTACGACAGCACGTCGTCCTTGGCGTTCAGGCCATCGGTTTCGACCCCGCCGACGGCCGAGCCGATGAAGCTGGCGTGCGTCTGGCACACGCCCTTGGGCCGGCCCGTGGTGCCCGAGGTGTAGAGGATCACCGCCACGTCGCCCGGCTGGATCTGCGCCACCGATTCGTCGAACAGCTGCGGGTGCAGCTCGTCGTGCTTGCGGCCCAGCGCCATCAGCTCATCGACGCTGATCAGGCCCGGCTGCGTGTAGTTGCGCATGCCGCGCGGGTCGTCGTAGATGATGTGCGTGAGGCCGGGGACGGTCTCGCGCAGCTCCAGCATCTTGTCGACCTGCTCCTGGTTCTCGGCAAAGGCGAAGTGCACTTCGGCGTCTTCGAGCACGAAAGCCATCTCGGCCGCCACCGCGTCCTGGTACATCGGCACCGGCACGCCGCGCAGCGCCTGCACGGCGATGAACATCAGGTACAGGTGCGGGCGGTTGTCGCCCACGATGGCCAGGTTCTGCCCCGGCGTGAAGCCCAGCGCCGCCAGGCCGGACGCCATGGCGCGCACGTCCTGCGCGGCGCGCTGCCAGTTCCAGGTTTGCCAGATGCCGTATTCCTTCTCGCGCAGCGCCGGGTCGTTCGGGCGCTCGCTGGCGTGCTTTTGCAGCAGGCGGGGGAAAGTCGTCGCCATGGGGCTTTGTCTCCTGTGTGCGCCCGGCGGTGCATCGCCGCGGGTCTGTCATTCGTCAAACCGGATGGTACGGCGGCACTTTGACGCCGTGTTGTCGTTTGGACGACAATTTGCACTCGATCGACTCAGGCTTTTCCCTTAGATGGCCTCCTCGCCCAGCCTGCATGCGCGCCGCCGCCTGCTGACCGACGACGAACTGGACGGGGTGCCCTGGCTGCGCCCGCTGACCGCCGACGAGCGCGACCGCGTGGCGCCGCAGCTGCGCATCGGCGATGCCGAGCCCGGCGAGCTGATTTGCCGCAGAGGCCGCACCGCGACCTACTGGTTCGGCGTCGTCGATGGCCTGCTGAAGATGAGCACCGAAACCGCCGACGGCCACACCATCACCTATTCGGGCCTCACGGCTGGCGGCTGGTTTGGCGAGGGCACGGTGATGAAGCGCGAGCCCTACCGCTACAACGTGCAGGCGCTGCGCAAGAGCCTGGTGGCCGGGCTGCCGGTGGACACGTTTCACTGGCTGCTTGACCATTCCATCGGCTTCAACCGCTTCGTGATGAACCAGCTCAACGAGCGGCTGGCGCAGTTCATCGGCACCATCGAGGCCGACCGCACGCCCAGCCCCGAGCAGCGCGTGGCGCGCAACCTGGCGGCGCTGGCCAACCCGGTGCTGTTTCCCGGCGTGGGCGAGGTGCTGCGCATCACGCAGCAGGAGCTGGCCTATCTGGTCGGCCTGTCGCGCCAGCGCGTGAACGAGGCGCTAAAGACCCTGGCCGCCCAGGACGTGCTGCGCATTGAATACGGCGGCCTGCGCATTCTCGACCTGAGCGCGCTGCGATGGCGAGACTTTTAAGTGAAATGAGGCGCCAGCGCTGGATGGACAAGCGCGAGCAGCTCTGTTTTTGATAGTTGCATCGACATCGCGCGGCCGCGCCATCGTCTGTCAATCCGAGACCTCCGCATAATCCCCCGCATGTCCAACCCGCCCACCTTCCGCCGCGCGCCGCGCCCTGAAAACGCCACGGCGCAGACCGCCGCCGCACCCGACGCCGTGCGCCTCAACAAGCGCCTGGCCGACATGGGCCTGTGCTCGCGCCGCGAGGCCGATGAATGGATCGAGCGCGGCTGGGTGCGCGTGAACGGTGCGCCAGCGGTGATGGGCGTCAAGGTCGGCCCGCAAGACAAAGTGACGGTGGAGCGCGAGGCCGAGGTCGCGCAGGCCGAGCGCGTCACCATCCTGCTCAACAAGCCGATGGGCTACGTCAGCGGCCAGGCCGAAGACGGCCACCAGCCGGCGGTGGTGCTCATCAACGGGCAGAGCCGTTGGCGCGAAGACCGCGCGCGCACGCGCTTTGCGCCGCACCAGTTGCGCGGGTTGGCGCCGGCGGGGCGGCTCGACATCGATTCGGTCGGCCTGCTGGTGCTGACGCAGGATGGCCGCATCGCGCGCCATTTGATCGGGCAGGATTCCGAGATCGAAAAGGAATACCTGGTGCGCGTGGCGCTGGATGGCGCCGAGGCGAAGAACACGCAGGCGCGGTTTCCGCCCGAAAAGCTGGCCCTGTTGCGCCACGGCCTGCAACTGGACGGCCAGGCGCTGAAACCCGCCAAGGTGAGCTGGCAGAACGAGGAGCAGTTGCGCATCGTGCTGCGCGAAGGCAAGAAGCGGCAGATTCGCCGCATGTGCGAACAGGTGGGGCTGAAGGTGGTGGGCTTGAAGCGCATTCGCATCGGCTCGGTGCTGCTGGGGCAGCTGCCGGCAGGGCAATGGCGCTACCTGGGCGAGCACGAGCGGTTCTGATCGGCGTCGGTTGATTTCAAGAGAAAAAGGCCTCCAGCGCACGTCTGACCTGCGGGAGCAGCTATCTTTATGATAGTTTTCTGGAGCTGCTGCGGCCCGCTTGAAGACGGCCGGATCGGACCCATTTAAAGGCGGTGCGCGTCGGCGCGCTGATCACCCCATTCTTCGACTCAGACCAATTCCATGAGCAAGCAAACCCATTCCTTCCAGGCCGAGGTCGCGCAACTGCTGCACCTGGTCACCCATTCGCTGTATTCCAACCAAGAGATCTTTCTGCGCGAGCTGATCTCCAACGCGTCGGACGCTTGCGACAAGTTGCGCTTCGAGGCGCTGGCCAACCCATCGCTGTACGGCGACCAGCCCGAGCTGGAAGTGCGCATCAGCTTCGACAAGGCCGCCAAGACGCTGACGGTGACCGACACCGGCATCGGCATGAGCGCGCAAGAGGCGATCGAACACCTGGGCACCATCGCCAAGAGCGGCACCAAGGACTTTTTCTCCAAGCTGTCGGGCGACCAGAAGGCGGACGCGCAGCTGATCGGCCAGTTTGGCGTCGGCTTTTACTCGGGCTTCATCGTGGCCGACAAGATCACCGTCGAGTCGCGCCGTGCCGGCCTGCCCGCCAATGAAGGCGTGCGCTGGGTCAGCCAAGGCACCGGCGATTTCGAGGTCGAACCCATCACGCGCGAACAACGCGGCACCAGCGTCATCCTGCACCTGCGCGACGACGCGCTGGAATTTGCCGACGGCTGGAAGCTGAAGGAGCTGATCGGCAAGTACTCTGACCACATCGCCATCCCGATCAAGATGGAAGGCGAGAAGTGGGAAGAGGGCAAGGAAGAGGGACAGCCCGGCGCGATGGTGAAAACCGGCGCGTGGGAAACGATCAACCAGGCCACCGCGCTGTGGACGCGCCCCAAGAAAGACATCACCGACGAGCAGTACATCGGTTTTTATGAGCAGCTGGCGCACGACTGGCAGCCGCCGCTGGCCTGGACGCACAACCGCGTCGAAGGCAGCACCGAATACACGCAATTGCTCTACATCCCCAGCCACGCGCCCTTCGACCTGTGGGACCGCGACAAGAAGGCCGGCATCAAGCTCTACGTCAAGCGCGTGTTCATCATGGACGACGCCGAGCAGCTGGTGCCGCGCTACCTGCGCTTCATCAAGGGCGTGATCGATTCAGCCGACCTGCCGCTGAACGTGAGCCGTGAGCTGCTGCAGGAAAGCCGCGATGTGCGCGCCATCCGCGACGGCAACACGCGCCGCGTGCTGGGCCTGCTGGAAGACATGGCCAAGGCCGAAAACGAAGTCGGCCCCGGTGTGGCTGAAGGCGCGGCGGCAGAAGACAAGGTGGATATCGGCAGCGGCGACAGCACGCCCGCGCCCGAGCCGACCGAGTTGCCCGAGAGCGGCGTGACCGACGTGGTGGACAAGGCCGAGGCACCCACCGCCGCCGACGCGGCCGCCAAGTTCGCTGAGAAGCAGGACAAGGAAGCGGGCAAGTACGTCACCTTCTGGCGCGAATTCGGTGCCGTGCTGAAAGAAGGCCTGGGCGAAGACGACGCCAACCGCGACCGCATCGCCAAGCTGCTGCGCTACGCGTCGACCACCACCGACGCACAGACCGTCTCACTGGCCGACTACAAGGCACGCATGAAAGACGGCCAGAAGGCCATTTACTACATCACCGCCGACACGCTGGCGGCGGCCCGGAACAGCCCGCAGTTGGAAGTCTTCAAGAAAAAGGGCATCGAGGTGCTGTTGATGACCGACCGCGTGGACGAGTGGTCGCTGTCTTACCTGCGCGAGTTCGACGGCACGCCGCTGCAATCGGTCGCCAAGGGCGCGGTGGATCTGGGCGAGTTGCAGGACGAGGCCGAGAAGAAGGCCTTTGACGCAGCGGCGGAGCACGTCAAGCCGCTGCTGGAGAAGCTGAAAGAGGCCTTGAAAGATCAGGTGGAAGACGTGCGCGTCACCACGCGCCTGGTCGATTCGCCCGCCTGCCTGGTGGTGAAGGACGCCGGCATGAGCATGCAACTGGCCCGCATGCTGAAGCAGGCCGGTCAGCCCGTGCCCGACAGCAAGCCCGTGCTGGAGGTGAATCCGGAACACCCGCTGGTGAAAAAAATGGAAAGCCACCCGCCGCATTTCGACGACCTGGCGCACATCCTGTTTGATCAGGCGCTGCTGTCGGAAGGCGGTTTGCCTGAAGACCCGGCGGCGTATGTGCGCAGGGTGAACGCGCTGCTGGCATAAGGGCCCATCGTCTTGCGCCAAGGCGGTGCAAGACGAAAAAAAGCCAACCCGTGCAGGTTGGCTTTTTTTTGGTTTGGTGGCCTGGGGCGGAATCGAACCACCGACACGCGGATTTTCAATCCGCTGCTCTACCAACTGAGCTACCGGGCCATTAAGCCTTCTATTCTAGCACTGCTCCAGATCGTTACGAGACGACGGCGCTGCGACGGCCGCGCGACAGGTCAACGCCGAGTTGTTTCAGCTTGCGATACAGGTGTGTGCGCTCCAGGCCGGTCTTTTCCGCTACCCGCGTCATGGAGCCGCCTTCCTTGGCCAGGTGGAACTCGAAATACGCTTTTTCGAACGCATCGCGCGCATCGCGCAGCGGTTTGTCCAGATCAAACGTCTGCTGGCCTTGCGGGCTGAGGTCGACCGCCGTGGGCAAGGTCTGACCCCCCATCATGGCGGATTCGACCGTCAGTTCAGCGACCGGGCTCATCGGTGCCGGAGCGTTGATTTCCAGTCCATCGGCAGGCGACTTGCGCTGCGGCACGTCGCGCGCAAGCGCCTGATCCACCGCCTTCAACAGCTTTTGCAGGGTGATCGGTTTTTCAAGAAACGACTGTGCGCCGATGCGGGTCGCTTCGACCGCCGTGTCGATGGTGGCATGACCGCTCATCATGATGACCGGCATGGTGAGCAGGCCGGTGCCGCGCCATTCCTTGAGCAGCGTCACGCCGTCCGTGTCGGGCATCCAGATGTCCAGCAGCACCAGGTCAGGACGCGCGCCTTGCCGCGCGGCGCGTGCCTGGGCGGCGTTTTCGGCAAGCTCCACGGTGTGGCCTTCGTCATTGAGGATCTCGGACAAGAGGTCCCGAATGCCAAGTTCATCGTCGACCACCAGAATGTTCGCCATAGGATTGTTGTGCGTGATTGGCTTCAGCCAGAAGAAGCGCCTGCCGCCATGGATGCCACTTGGAATGATAACGATACTTGCGCGCCACAAATCTCGCCATCGATGATGCGATTGGATACATCGATGCGGGCGCCATGCTCTTCGGCGATTTTCTTGACGACCGCCAGACCGAGCCCGGTGCCCTTTGCCTTGGTGGTGACGTAGGGTTCAAACGCCCGCTTGAGGATCGCGTCGGAAAAACCATGCCCGCTGTCGACCACGCTGAAGCGCACGCGCTGCAAGGCGTCGAGCCACTGGGTGCGCACCACCACCTGCGCCTGCGCGCCAGCGCGTATCTGCCCCTCTGACGCGTCGATCGCGTTCTGAACCAGGTTGTGAATGACCTGCCGCAATTGCTGCGCGTCGCCCAGGATCGGCGGACAGGCGTCATCGCATTCGAACCGCACGGGGACATGCGAATTCTGACCCGCCTCGCCTGCGTCGCCGTACAGCAGCAGCACTTCACTGACGAGCGCGTTCAGGTCGACCGGCTTCAGCTCAGCCGAGGGCAGGCGTGCGTAGTCACGGAACTCGTTGACCAGACGCTTCATCGCGTCCACCTGATCGACGATGGTGCGCACCGACTTGGTCAGCAATGCCCGGTCGGCCGCCGGCAACTTGTCCGCCAGCTTGTGCTCCAGCCGTTCGGCCGACAACTGGATGGGCGTCAGGGGATTCTTGATCTCGTGCGCCAGCCGCCTGGCCACCTCGCCCCAGGCCTGCGCGCGCTGTGCCGAAACGATCTCGGAAATATCGTCGAACACCAGCAGCCGCTGCCCACCCGGCAGCGCGGCGCCACGGGCGATCAGCGTCACGGCATCGTTGGCGAGGCTGCCGCCGCCCTGGCCGTAGAGCTCGAACGACTTTTGCCAGTTCTCCAGTCCATGCTCCAGCCGCTCACCCTCGAACTCGGAAAACTGTGTTGACACGTCGGCAGCAAATCCCTCCAGCGCCGGCAGGCTGCCCAACGGCCGGCCGGTGCTCGCCGCCAGCGGCGCGCGCAGGATTCGGGTGGCGCCGGGATTGGCGGACTGAATGGCGCCATGACGGTCCAGCACGATCACGCCGGCCGTCAGGTTGTCGAGAATGGTTTGCAGGTGCGCACGCGCCGCATCGACCTCGCGCATGCTCGAATCGACGGCCGCGCGCGCATCGGCCAGCTGCTGCGTCATGTCGGCAAACGAGCGCGTCAGGCCGACCAACTCATCGCGCCCCGGCAAAATGACCTTGGGCGTCAGGTCGCCTGCGGCCACCTGCCGCACGCCGTCGGCCAGCATCAGCAGCGGCGTGGCCAGTTGCTTGCCCAGCACCACCGCCAGCAGCACCGCGCCGAACACGGCCAGAAACAGGCTGAGCGTGAGGGTGCCGATGTACATGCGCCGCAGCCCATCGCGACCCAGCGCGCGCTCCTGGTATTCGCGGTTGGCCTCCTGCACCGCCAGCGCATGCGTGACCAGCGCGGTGGGCAGCGGCTGCACCGCTTGCAGCAACCATTGCTCGGCCAGCAGGCCCGTTGAACGTGCGCTGACCAGCACCAGCGCCCGGATGCGCGCCTCAGGCACGCTGCCGGCGGGCGCGGGCTCGTCCAGGCCTTCGATCTGGGTGGCAAAGCCTTGCGCACGCAACTGGCGCAGCATCTGCGAACTGGGCCGCTCCGGCGTCAACTGATAGCGCGACTGGCCCGCGCTGGCGATCAGTCGGCCCGACGCCGCCCACAGCGTGACATCGGAAGCCCCGAGTTGCGTGCGCAGACGATCGAGCGGCAGCGCGACCAGCGCCTCCGGCGTTTCAGCCAGCGTGGCTGAGCCGGCGCGCAATTGGTTGCCGAAGTCGCGCGCCTGCGTGTCGAGCGATGTTCGGGCCAGCGTCAGGCCGGACTCCAGCGCGCCCTCCACCCTGACATCGAACCACGATTCAATGGAACGCGATACGAACTGATACGACACGACGTAGATCAGCAGCCCCGGCAACACCCCCACCAGGCCGAAGATCGCCGCCAGCTTGATCAGCAAACGACTGCCGAACTTGCCGCGCCGCAAGCGCGCCAGCAGCCGGTAAATGCCCCAGCCGATCACCAGCGCCAGCACGCCGGCCACCGCCACGTTGATGGCAAACAGGCGGGTGTAGTAGCGCTCGTAAAGCAGGCGGTTGTTGGTGGCTTGGGCCAGCAGAAACACCAGCACCAGCCCGATGGTCACCAGCAGCGCGATGGCCACCCACAGCGCCCAGCGCGCTCTGCGCTTGTGCGGCGTGTCGCTCTGGACCTGCAGCGCGGGTTCGGCGCCGCTCACCGGGCCAACTCCTGCGTCAGGTCGATGCGGCGTTCAACCGACACCGCCCAATCCGACTGGCCAACGGTGCCCAGTTGCAGGGTGCGCGGCAACTGGCTGGCATCGAGCCGGAAGCGAAAGCGCAGGGTGTAGCGCCCACCACTCTCCAGATCGCCTGCGCTGGCGATCTTCCAGCGCCCGATGCGCTGTACGGCGGCCATCACTTCGGACAAGGAATCGTAGTTCTGCGTCAGGCTGACGCCCAGGCCGCTGTTGACGATCGGTTCTGATGAGGTGTTGAGCCGCCAGCGCCGTGTCAGCGGCTGGTAGGCGACCCGCATGTAGCGCTGCGCCGAGGCGACGTTGCGGTCGTACCAGTACCAGCGTTCGCGCAACACGTCCGCCTCGGCGACAAAATGGACCGGAATGCCCTTGTGCAGGGCGTCTTCGACCACGGACGACAGCGTGAAGTCGACGCGGGCCGTCAGAAACAGCCCCTCGTCCGAATGCTCCACGCGCAGCGCCGTCAGCTCGGCGTTTTCAGCCCATGCCGGGGCCGCCAGCAGCCACCCCCAGCTCAGCATCGCCCGCAGAAGCAGGCGGGTCAGCGAGCGGCTGCTTGCACAGCAGCGCGTAATAAAAACCATCGTCACGGCCACCATTGTCGCCAACCGGCTGAGGCTGGTCGGCGCCCCCGGGCAATAAATGGCCTGGCGAGGGCAGCAGCACGGCATCGCTGTTGTTCACAAGAAACGTTTGGATGCGGTCCTGACCTTCTTCGAGAAACACCGAGCACGTGCAGTACAGCAGGCGTCCACCGGGTTGGAGCAACGGCCAGAGCGCCCGCAGCAAGCGATCCTGCTGCGCCGCCAGCTGCGCCACATCGGATGCCCGACGCAGCCAGCGCACGTCCGGGTGGCGGCTCACGATGCCTGAAGCGCTGCAGGGTGCGTCGAGCAAGATGGCGTCGAACAGTTCGCCGCGCCACCACGAGGTCACGTCGGCCGCATCGGCCACGCGCAGATCGGCCTGCAAGCCCAGGCGTGTCAGGTTCTCGCCGATGCGCTGGCTGCGTGCGGGGTCGATCTCGAGCGCGACGACGCGCGCGTGCGGACAGTGCTCCAGCAGATGCGCCGTCTTGCCGCCCGGTGCCGCACATGCGTCCAGCACCAGCGGCGCGGCGTCCATGCTGTCGCCCAGCAGCAGGCTGGCGGCGCGCTGCGCCGTCGCGGATTGGACGGACGCATGGCCGTCGGAAAAGCCGGGAATGTCCGTCACCGCCTGTGGCCGCTGCAGACGCACGGCGGTGCCGCCGAGCGCGCCGGCGCCGATACCGTGCGCTGCCAGGCGCGCGCAGAAATCCGCCACGGTGGTGCGTTGCAGATTGACGCGCAAATCCATCGGCGCAGGCTGCTGGGCCGTCGCCAGTATGGCGGCCCAGTGCGCCGGATGATCGCGCTGCAAGCGTTCGATCCACCACGGCGGATGGTTCCAGCGCGCCACCGGGTCCTGCGCCACGGCCTCCATCAACGCAGCCCGCTCGCGCAGAAATCGGCGCAGGCAGGCGTTGATGAAGGCCGCCTGTGGCCGCAGCGCCGCATCCCGTTTGGCCGCTTCCACCGCCTGATCGACCAGCGTGAACACTTCGTAGGGCGCCTGCGCCTCGGGCTGCGCCAGCGCCAGGCTGGTGCACAAAAGTGCATCGGCAGCCGGCGGCGGCGCGCGGCGCGCCAGTTGCCCGCGCAAGGCCTCGGCCAGGCCGAGCCAGCGCAACGCGTGAAACGACAGCGCCTGCGCACCTGGGCGCAGGGCCGGCTCCACACGACTCAGTTGTGTTGACAGCGAGCGGCCTTGCCGGACCCCCTGCACCACACGAGCGGCGACCTGGAGTTGGCGCCACAAAGGCGGCGCTGCCGGGCCGTGATGGGGCGGTGAACCCATGGCGTCAGCGCCCATCGGCGAGGCGGGTCACCGTTCCCGCCGGCTTGAAGCCGAACAAGCGCGCCAGCAGCGAGGCTGGAAACTGCGCGATGGCCTGGTTGTAGCTTTGGGCAGCATCGTTGAAGGCGGTGCGCAGCGGCAGCGACTGGTGCAGCAAGCGCAACCAACGCGCTTGCAAACGCTCCGACGATGGCACGGCGTCGGCAGGCACCGCTTCCGCCAGCGTGGCGCCCCACGCGGTGCGCAGCGCCTCGTGCGCCATCACCAGACTGGCCATGCGCTGCACGTCGATCGGCTGCGCCCGCGCATGGGCCAGCGCGACGGCAAACTGCTCGCTGGCGGCTTGCAGGCGCGCCCAAGCGGCGGTGACGTCGTCCTGCAGCTCGCCCGGCAACGTGGGCACGCCGCCGCGCATGGCATCGGGCAGGCACCCTTGCACCCACACCAACTGGCGCACCAGTTGCTCGTCCAGCGCCGCAAAGGCGCTGGTCACGGCCGCGCGCAGCCGCACCAGGCGGTTGTATCCACCCACGCCCCAGAAGAACAGCAGCGCCGCCGCCAGGCCCAGCCACCAGCTTGAATCAAACATCTTTCATGCAAACAAAACGCCCTCTCCCGCTTGTTCAGCAAGGAGAGGGCGCTATCAACAACGCAGCAACAGCTCAATCGGCCGAAGCGCCCTCATCGACACTGGCGGATTCGCCGCCTTCGACGACTTCCACTTCACCCGCCAGTTCGGCCGCTTCGGCATCGGCGATGGCGCGGCGCTCGGCCTCGTCCATCTGGTCCTTCACCTTGCGTGCCTGGTGATAGGCCAGGCCGGTGCCCGCGGGGATCAGGCGGCCAACGATGACGTTCTCCTTCAGGCCACGCAGCTCGTCGCGCTTGCCCATGATGGCGGCTTCGGTCAGCACGCGCGTGGTTTCCTGGAACGACGCGGCGCTGATGAAGCTGTCGGTGGACAGGCTGGCCTTGGTGATGCCCAGCAGCAGGTTGGTGTAGGTCGCGGGCAGCTTGCCTTCGGCGCGCAGCGCGTCGTTGGTGTCCAGCATTTCGCTGCGCTCGACCTGCTCGCCGGCGATGTAGCCCGAGTCACCCGGGTTCTCGACCACCACGCGGCGCAGCATCTGGCGCACGATGACCTCGATGTGCTTGTCGTTGATCTTCACGCCCTGCAGCCGGTAGACGTCCTGCACTTCGTCGACGATGTAGCGCGCCAGTTCTTCCATGCCCAAGAGGCGCAGGATGTCCTGCGGGTCGGCCGGGCCGTCGACGATGCTCTCGCCCTTGTTGACCACCTGGCCTTCGTGCACCAGGATGTTCTTTTCCTTGGGGATCAGCTCTTCCCACACCTTGCCATCGGGGTCGGTGATCTGCAGGCGAATCTTGCCCTTGGTCTCCTTGCCGAACGACACGGTGCCGGTCAGCTCGGCCAGCGTGCCCTTGTCCTTGGGCGAACGTGCCTCGAACAGCTCAGCCACGCGCGGCAAGCCGCCCGTGATGTCGCGCGTCTTCTGGCCTTCGACCGGAATGCGCGCCAGCACCTCGCCGGGGCCCACGTCCTGGCCGTCGCGCACCTGGATCAGCGCGCCGACCTGGAAGCCAATCGTCACCGAGTGATCGGTGCCGGGGATCTTGACCTCATTGCCGCCCGCATCCACCAACTTCACTTGAGGACGCACGATCTTGGCCGAGCCGCGACGCTTGGGATCGATCACCACCAGCGTCGACAGGCCCGTAACCTCGTCCACCTGCTTGGCGACCGTCAGACCTTCCTCGACGTTCTCGAACTTCACCTGACCAGCGAACTCGGTGATGATGGGGCGCGTCAGCGGATCCCAGTTGGCCAGGATGGTGCCGGCCTTGATCTGCTGGTCGGCCTTCACCGTCAGCGTGGCGCCGTAGGGCACCTTGTGGCGCTCGCGCTCGCGGCCGTGCTCGTCGTGCAGCACGATCTCGCCGGAGCGTGAAATCACGACCAGCTCGCCCTTGCTGTTGGTGACGTAGCGCATGGTCGGGTTGAAGCCGATCACGCCGTTGGATTTGGCTTCCACGCTCGACGCCACGGCGGCGCGCGATGCGGCGCCACCGATGTGGAAGGTGCGCATCGTCAGCTGCGTGCCCGGCTCGCCGATCGACTGCGCGGCAATCACGCCCACGGCCTCGCCCTGGTTCACCAGACCGCCGCGACCCAGGTCGCGTCCGTAGCACTTGGCGCAGATGCCGAAGCGCGTGGCGCAGGTCAGCGCGGTGCGCACGCGCACCTCATCGACGCCAGCCGCTTCCAGCTCGTCAATCGCGTCTTCGTCCAGCATCTGGCCGGCCTGAACCACCACTTCGCGCGTTTCGGGGTTGATCACGTCCTCGGCCGCCGAGCGGCCCAGAATGCGCTCACGCAGCGACTCGATCACCTCGCCGCCTTCGACGATGGCGCGCATCAGCGAGCCGTCGGCGGTGCCGCAATCGATCTCCGTCACCACCAGATCCTGCGTCACGTCGACCAGGCGGCGCGTCAGGTAGCCCGAGTTGGCGGTCTTCAACGCCGTGTCGGCCAGACCTTTTCGTGCGCCGTGCGTCGAGATGAAGTACTGCAACACGTTCAGGCCTTCACGGAAGTTGGCCGTGATGGGCGTCTCGATGATCGAGCCGTCCGGCTTGGCCATCAGGCCCCGCATGCCGGCCAGCTGGCGAATCTGCGCGGCCGAGCCGCGCGCGCCCGAGTCGGCCATCATGTAGATCGAGTTGAACGACTCCTGATCAACTTCCTTGCCGTGGCGGTCGGTGGTCTTTTGCTTGGCCAACTGGGCCATCATGACCTTGGACACGTCGTCGCCGGCCTTGCCCCAGATGTCGACCACTTTGTTGTAGCGCTCGCCGGCCGTGACCAGACCCGAAACGTACTGCTGCTCGATCTCTTTCACTTCCTTCTCGGCGCGCTCGATGATGCCGATCTTCTCCTTCGGCACCAGCATGTCGTCGATGGCGATCGAGATGCCCGCGCGCGTGGCCAGACGGAAGCCGTTTTGCAGCAGCTTGTCGGCAAAAACCACGGTTTCTTTCAAGCCGCACTTGCGGAAAGATGCGTTGATGAGGCGCGAAATCTCTTTCTTTTTCAGCGCCTTGTTCATCAGCGAGAACGGCAGGCCCTTGGGCAGGATCTCGGACAGCAGCGCACGGCCCACGGTGGTTTCCACCAAGCTGGTCGAGGGCGTGAACTCGCCCGTTTCCTTGTCCTTGGCGTACTCCGTCAGGCGCACGGTGATCTTGGCCGTCAGCTCCACCACGTCGGCGTCCAGCGCGCGCTGCACCTCGCCGACATCGGCAAACACCAGGCCTTCGCCCTTGCCGTTGATGCGTTCACGCGTGGTGTAGTACAGGCCCAGCACCACGTCTTGCGACGGCACGATGGAAGGCTCGCCCGAGGCCGGGAACAACACGTTGTTCGACGCCAGCATCAGCGTGCGCGCTTCCATCTGCGCCTCGACCGACAGCGGCACGTGCACGGCCATCTGGTCGCCGTCGAAGTCGGCGTTGAAGGCGGCGCAGACCAGCGGGTGCAGCTGAATCGCCTTGCCCTCGATCAGGATCGGCTCGAAGGCCTGGATGCCCAGACGATGCAGCGTCGGCGCGCGGTTCAGCAACACCGGGTGTTCGGTAATGACTTCTTCCAGGATGTCCCACACCACCGGCGTGCCGGATTCGACCTCTTTCTTCGCCGCCTTGATGGTGGTGGCGATGCCCATGGCTTCGAGGCGGGCAAAAATGAAGGGCTTGAACAGTTCCAGCGCCATCAGCTTGGGCAAACCGCACTGGTGCAGCTTGAGCGTCGGGCCCACGGTGATGACCGAGCGGCCCGAGTAGTCGACGCGCTTGCCCAGCAGGTTCTGGCGGAAGCGGCCGCTCTTGCCCTTGATCATGTCGGCCAGCGACTTGAGCGCGCGCTTGTTGGCGCCGGTCATGGCCTTGCCGCGGCGGCCGTTGTCCAGCAGGCTGTCCACGGCTTCTTGCAGCATGCGCTTTTCGTTGCGCGCAATGATTTCGGGCGCCTTCAGTTCCAGCAAGCGGCGCAGACGGCTGTTGCGGTTGATGACGCGGCGGTACAGGTCGTTCAGGTCGGACGTGGCAAAGCGCCCGCCATCGAGCGGCACCAGCGGGCGCAGATCGGGTGGCAGCACGGGCAGCACGTCGAGCACCATCCACTCGGGCTTGATGCCCGACTTCTTGAAGGCTTCCAGAACCTTCAGGCGCTTGGCGTTTTTCTTGATCTTGACTTCGGAGCCCGTCAGGTCGTTGCGCAGCTTGTCGATCTCGATGTCGAGGTCGATGCCTTCCAGCAATTCCTTGATGCCTTCGGCGCCCATGCGCGCGACGAACTCGTCGCCGTATTCCTTGCGCTTGGCGTCGTAGTCGTCCTCGCTCATGATGCTGAACTTCTTCAGCGGCGTCATGCCGGGGTCGGTCACCACATAGGCTTCGAAGTACAGCACGCGCTCGATGTCGCGCAGCGTCATGTCGAGCACCATGCCCAAACGGCTGGGCAGCGACTTCAGGAACCAGATGTGGGCGCAAGGCGCGGCCAGGTCGATGTGGCCCATGCGCTCGCGGCGCACCTTGGTCTGGGTGACTTCAACGCCGCACTTTTCGCAGATCACGCCGCGGTGCTTCAGGCGCTTGTACTTGCCGCACAGGCACTCGTAGTCCTTGATCGGGCCGAAGATCTTGGCGCAGAACAGGCCGTCGCGCTCGGGCTTGAAGGTGCGGTAGTTGATGGTCTCGGGCTTTTTCACCTCGCCGAAAGACCACGAACGGATCTTCTCGGGCGAAGCCAGGCCGATGCGGATGGCGTCAAAGTGCTCATCCGGCGTGAATTGCTTGAACAGGTCGAGTAGCGATTTCATGTGACTCTTTCCCTTTTCATCAAAATTGATAGCTGCTTGCGCTTGATGGACGTGCGCTGGCGGCTGAAAACGTATTCAATCCGGCAAACCCGGCCGCAGCCAGGTTTGCACGTGGGCCGCCGCGCGTCAGGAGCGCTCCAGCTCGATGTCAAGGCCCAGCGAACGGATTTCCTTGACCAGCACGTTGAACGACTCGGGCATGCCGGCGTCGATGGAGTGTTCGCCCTTGACGATGCTCTCGTACACCTTGGTACGGCCCTGCACGTCGTCGGACTTCACCGTCAGCATCTCTTGCAGCGTGTAGGAGGCGCCGTACGCTTCCAGCGCCCACACCTCCATCTCGCCGAAGCGCTGGCCGCCGAACTGCGCCTTGCCGCCCAGCGGCTGCTGCGTGACCAGCGAGTACGGGCCGGTCGAACGCGCGTGCATCTTGTCGTCCACCAAGTGGTGCAGCTTCAGGAAGTGCATGTAGCCGATGGTCGTCGGGCGATCAAACGCGTCGCCGGTGCGGCCGTCGTACAGGTAAGCCTGCGTGCGCGTGTCGGTCAGGCCTTTCAGCTTGGCAATCTCGTCCGGGTACGCCTGCTTGAGCATGGCGCGGATTTCTTCTTCCGACGCGCCATCGAACACCGGCGTGGCGAAAGGCATGCCGCCCGTCAGGTTGCCTGCCATCTCAAGCACTTGCTCGTCGGTCAGCGCGGCCAGCTCTTCCTTGCGTCCGGTGCTGTTGTACAGCTCTTCCATGTACTTGCGCACCTTGGCCACGCGCCCTTCGGTCTGCAGCATCTCGTTGATGCGCTGGCCGATGCCCTTGCCGGCCCAGCCCAGGTGCACCTCAAGCACCTGGCCCACGTTCATGCGCGAAGGCACGCCCAGCGGGTTGAGCACGATGTCCGCCGGCGTGCCGTCGGCCATGTAGGGCATGTCTTCGACCGGAACGATCTTCGACACCACACCCTTGTTGCCGTGGCGGCCGGCCATCTTGTCGCCCGGCTGCAGGCGGCGCTTGACGGCCAGGTAGACCTTGACCATTTTCAGCACGCCGGCCGGCAACTCGTCGCCTTGCGTCAGCTTCTTGCGCTTTTCTTCAAACGCCAGGTCGAAGCTGTGGCGCTGCTGCTCGATCGAGGCCTTGATGCTTTCGAGCTGCGCAGCCACTTCGTCCTCGGCCGGGCGAATGTCGAACCAGTGGTACTTGTCGACCGAGGCCAGGTAGGCCTTGTCGATCTTCGTGCCCTTGGCGATGCGGTTCGGGCCGCCGTTGGCGGTCTTGCCGTTGAGGAGCTTCTCGATCCGATCGAAGGCGTCGGCTTCGACGATGCGCAGCTGGTCGTTCAAGTCGAGGCGGTAGCGCTTCAGCTCGTCGTCGATGATCTGCTGCGCGCGCTTGTCGCGCACGATGCCTTCGCGCGTGAACACCTGCACGTCGATCACGGTGCCGCTGGAACCCTGGTCGACGCGCAGCGAGGTGTCCTTCACATCGGACGCCTTCTCGCCGAAGATGGCGCGCAGCAGTTTTTCTTCCGGCGTCAGCGTGGTCTCGCCCTTGGGTGTGACCTTGCCGACCAGCGTATCGCCCGGCTGCACTTCGGCGCCGACGTAGATGATGCCGGATTCGTCCAGACGGTTGAGTTGCTGCTCCGACAGGTTCGGGATGTCGCGCGTGATCTCTTCGGCGCCCAGCTTGGTGTCGCGCGCCATCACCACCAGTTCCTCGATGTGGATCGAGGTGTAGCGGTCGTCGGCCACGACTTTTTCGCTGATGAGGATCGAATCCTCGAAGTTGTAGCCGTTCCAGGGCATGAAGGCGATCAGCATGTTCTGGCCGATGGCGATCTCGCCCAGGTCGGTCGATGCGCCGTCGGCAATCACGTCACCCTTGTCCAGCACGTCGCCCTTTTTGACGATGGGGCGCTGGTGGATGTTGGTGTTCTGGTTGCTGCGCTGGTACTTGATGAGGTTGTAGATGTCCACACCCACCTCGCCGGCCACCGCCTCGGCGTCGTTGACGCGGATCACGATGCGGGTCGCGTCGACGTAATCGACCACGCCACCACGGCGCGCCGTGACCACGGTGCCCGAATCGACCGCAGCGACGCGCTCGATGCCGGTGCCGACCAGCGGCTTTTCCGGGCGCAGCACGGGCACGGCCTGGCGCGACATGTTGGCGCCCATCAGCGCGCGGTTGGCGTCGTCGTGCTCCAGGAAGGGCACGAGCGAAGCGGCCACCGACACGATCTGCGCCGGCGACACGTCCATGTACTGGATGCGGTCGGCGCTGACCAGGATGGAGTCGCCCTTTTCGCGCGCCGACACCAGATCGCCCGTCAGGCGGCCGTCCTTGTCGAGCACGGTGTTGGCCTGGGCGATGACGTACTTGCCTTCCTCGATGGCCGACAGGTAGTCGATCTCCATCGTCACCTTGCCGTCGACGACGCGTCGGTACGGCGTCTCGATGAAGCCGTACTCGTTCAGCCGTGCGTACAGCGCCAGCGAGTTGATCAGGCCAATGTTCGGGCCTTCCGGCGTCTCGATCGGGCACACGCGGCCGTAGTGCGTGACGTGCACGTCGCGCACCTCGAAGCCGGCGCGCTCGCGCGTCAGGCCGCCCGGGCCCAACGCGGACACGCGGCGCTTGTGCGTGATCTCGGCCAGCGGGTTGGTCTGGTCCATGAACTGCGACAGCTGCGAGGCGCCGAAGAACTCCTTCAACGCGGCGGAGATCGGCTTGGAGTTGATCAGGTCGTGCGGCATGAGCGGATCTTGCTCGGCCTGGCCCAGGCGCTCTTTCACGGCCTTCTCGATACGTGCTAGACCGGTGCGGTACTGGTTCTCGGCCAGCTCGCCCACGCAGCGCACGCGGCGGTTGCCCAGGTGGTCGATGTCGTCCACTTCGCCACGGCCGTTGCGCAGCTCGACCAGGATCTTGACCACGGCCAGGATGTCTTCGTTGGTCAGCACCATCGGGCCGGTCGATTCTTCGCGGCCGACCTTGGCGTTGAACTTCATGCGGCCGACGCGCGACAAGTCGTAGGTGTCCGGGTTGTAGAACAGGCGCTGGAACAGGGCCTGCACCGCGTCCTCGGTCGGCGGCTCGCCGGGGCGCATCATGCGGTAGATGGCCACGCGGGCAGCGAACTCGTCAGCGGTCTCGTCGGCGCGCAGGGTTTGCGAGATGTAGGCGCCCTGGTCGAGTTCATTGGTGTAGATGGCTTGCAGCTCCTGCACGCCCGCTTCACGCAGCTTTTTCAGCAACGCTTCGGTCAGCTCGTCGTTGGCCTTGGCGATGATCTCGCCGCTGTCGGCATCGACGATGCTCTTGGCGAGCACGCGACCGACCAGGAAGTCCTCAGGCACGCTGATGTGAGTGGTGCCCGACTGCTCCAGCTCGCGCGTGTGGCGCACGGTGATGCGCTTGTCCTTGGCGACGATGACCTTGCCGGACTTGTCGGTGATGTCAAAGCGTGCCACTTCGCCCTTCAGGCGGTCGGCCACGAACTCCAGCTGCGCGCCGCTGTCCATCAGGCGGAAGTTGTCGTTGACGAAGAAGTTCGCCAGGATCTGCTCGGGGTTCAGGCCGATGGCCTTGAGCAGGATCGTGACCGGCATCTTGCGGCGGCGGTCAACGCGGAAGAATAGGATGTCCTTCGGGTCGAATTCGAAATCCAGCCACGAGCCGCGGTAGGGAATGATGCGCGCCGAGAACAGCAGCTTGCCCGAGCTGTGGGTCTTGCCCTTGTCGTGCTCGAAGAACACGCCGGGCGAACGGTGCAGCTGCGACACGATGACGCGCTCGGTGCCGTTGACGATGAACGAGCCCTTGTCGGTCATCAGGGGCACCTCGCCCATGTAGACCTCTTGCTCTTTCACTTCCTTGACCACCTTGGATTGCGAGGTCGAGGATTCGCGGTCGTAAATGATGAGCTGCACGCGCGCGCGCACGGCCGACGCGTAGGTCAGGCCGCGCGTCTGGCATTCGCGCACGTCGAACGCGGGCTTGGCCAGGTTGTATTCGATGAACTTCATCTCGACAAAGCCGTTGTGCGAGACGATGGGAAAGGCCGATTCGAACGCGGCCTGCAAGCCCTCGTGCGTGCGTTTCTTGGGCGCCGTGTCGGCCTGCAGGAAGGCGGTGTACGCGTCTTTCTGCATCTGCAGCAGATAAGGCACTTGCAGCACGCTCTCGCGCGTGCCAAAGCTCTTGCGGATGCGCTTGCGTTCGGTGAAGGTGTAGGCCATGCAATCTCCGGGCGTTGACTTGGGAAAAGTCCTGGACATCTGGCGACTAAGCCATCAGGCTGCGGGCGGGCCTGACGGTCGATCTTGGTGGCTGGCCACTACCAGCCGATGGCGGACGACCGCGCGTTGCACGCGGCCCGAACCAAGTGGTCCTCTGCAGTCGGGAATCAAAGGACACTTGAAAATCAGGGCAAAACCCGGACTTTCAAGTGCGCTCTGAGAGCGCGAAGGGCCAACCTCACGATCAGCCCGTAAATCGGGATCGAGGCGTAGCGAGCGGGAGTCAGTTTGCTGGGAGAAGCGCAGCCGTACTCAAGTACGGCGAGCATCGCAGCAGTGAACTGGCCCCGCGCAGTAGCCTCGGACCGATTTACTTGAGTTCGACTTTGGCGCCGGCTTCTTCCAGCTTCTTCTTGGCCGCTTCGGCGTCTGCCTTGGCAATGCCTTCCTTGACGGGCTTCGGTGCGCCGTCCACCAGGTCTTTGGCTTCTTTCAGGCCCAGGCCGGTGATTTCGCGCACGGCCTTGATGACCGACACCTTGTTGGCGCCGGCTTCCATCAGTTGCACCGTGAACTCGGTCTTCTCTTCTGCAGCGGCAGCAGCGCCACCGCCACCACCGGCGGCCGGGGCAGCCATTGCAGCGGCGCTCACGCCGAACTTCTCTTCGATGGCTTTCACCAGGTCGTTGAGTTCCATGACCGTCATGCTGTCCAGCGCGGTCAGAAATGCGTCTTTATCAAATGCCATGATCAATTCCTAGAAAACAGTATGGGTTACCAATGGGCGCCGCCTGGTCAGGCAGCAACCGCTTCGCCTTCGCCCTTTTTGGCCGCCAGCGCGCCCAGCACCACGGCGGTGCGGGACATCGGCGACATGAGCAAGCCGCACAACTGGGCCAACAGCACTTCCTTGGTGGGAATGCTGGCCAACTGCTTGACGCCGTCGGCATCCAGGGCCTTGCCGCCGTAGACGCCACCGCGAATGACCAACTTGTCGTTGGTCTTCGCGAAATCGGCCACCACTTTCGCGGCAGCCACGGCGTCTTCGGAGAAGCCATAGATCAGCGGGCCGGTCATCTGCTCGCCCACCACTTCAAAACTGCTGCCGGCGACAGCACGGCGGGCCAGGGTGTTTTTCAACACACTCAGGGCCACACCCTTGCTGCGCGCATCGGTGCGCAGTTTCGTCATGTCGGCGACCGTGATGCCGCGGTATTCCGCCATCACCAGCGTTTGAGCTTTGGCGGCGAGGTCGGTCACTTCTTTAATGACCGCTTCTTTCTCACTGCGATTCAGACTCAAGGTCTACTCCTTCAAAATGCACCGTTCGATTCGGGCCGTCAGACCGTCATCTGGCGGTGCGCCTTTTTTCAGCGACCTACTGCTTTCAAGAAAAATCCTTGTGCAGCGGGTGCGCCATCTGCGCTGGCAGCTCTCAAAATAAGAGCAATTAAACGCAACTTGCGTCACGTACCAGCGGTCTTGGATGACCCGAAATCAGCTGACGCCGACTTCGACCCACCACGTCGGACGCAGGCACGATGGCCTGCATCCGAATTCTTTGCATCACGCGCTGATGGTCTGCGTGTCGACGCGAACGCCCACACCCATCGTGCTGGACACGGCCACCTTGCGCAGGTAAACACCCTTGCTGGTGGCCGGCTTGGCCTTGTTCAGCGCCTCGATCAACGCCGCCAGGTTGCCCTGCAGCTTGTCGGTGTCGAAGGAACGGCGGCCAATGGTGCCGTGGATGATGCCGGCCTTGTCGACGCGGAACTGCACCTGACCGGCCTTGGCGTTCTTCACCGCCGTGGCGACGTCGGGCGTCACCGTGCCGACCTTCGGGTTGGGCATCAGGCCGCGCGGGCCGAGGATCTGGCCCAGCGTACCAACGACCCGCATGGCGTCGGGCGCGGCGATGACGACGTCGAACGGCATTTCGCCGGCCTTGACCTGAGCGGCCAGATCGTCCATGCCGACCACGTCGGCGCCAGCGGCCTTGGCTTCTTCAGCCTTGGCGCCCTGGGCAAACACGGCCACGCGCTTGGTCTTGCCGATGCCGTTGGGCATGACGACGGCGCCACGCACCACCTGGTCGGACTTCTTGGCGTCGATGCCGAGTTGCACGGCGACGTCAATGGATTCGTCGAACTTGGCGGTGGCGTGTTCCTTCACCAGGTTCAGCGCGTCGGCCAGCGGGTACAGCTTGGTCGGTTCAACCTTGCCGTCCTGGGCTTTTTGCTTTTTCGTCAGCTTGGCCATTTACACACCCTCCACCGTGACGCCCATCGAGCGGGCGGAGCCGGCGATCGTGCGCACGGCAGCGTCCAGATCGGCGGCGGTCATGTCCTTCATCTTGGTCTTGGCGATCTCTTCCAGCTGAGCGCGGGTGATCTTGCCGACCTTGTCAGTATTGGGCTTGGCTGAACCCTTGTCCAGCTTGATGGCCTTCTTGATCAGGACGTTCGCGGGCGGCGTCTTGATGATGAAAGTGAAGCTCTTGTCCGCGAACGCGGTGATCACCACCGGCAGCGGCAGACCAGGCTCGACGCCCTGGGTCTGGGCGTTGAACGCCTTGCAGAACTCCATGATGTTCAGTCCGCGCTGGCCCAAGGCGGGGCCAATGGGCGGCGACGGGTTGGCTTTACCAGCCGGCACTTGCAGCTTGATGAAGCCGACGATTTTCTTCGCCATGCTTTGCTCCTTGCGGGTTCAAACGCCTTGGGCTTGTGGCCTTCAGCTCCCCGGGGTCATCGACTCTGATGAAAAAGGCCGCCAGCGCAGAGTCGGAAAGCGCGGGCAGCTATAAAAACGATAGTCAGGCTTTTTCGACCTGGCTGAATTCCAACTCGACCGGGGTGGCGCGTCCGAAGATCGTGACCGACACGCGCACCTTGCTTTTCTCGTAGTTGACTTCCTCGACCGTGCCGTTGAAGTCGGTGAACGGGCCTTCCTTGACTCGCACGTACTCGCCCACTTCGAACTCGACCTTGTGGCGCGGCTTGTCGGTGCCCTCTTGCATCTGGTTGACGATCTTCATGACCTCGTCTTCCGAGATGGGCGCCGGCCGGTTCTTGGCGCCGCCGACGAAACCCGTCACCTTGTTGGTGTGCTTCACCAGGTGCCAGGTGTCGTCGTCCATCACCATCTCGACCAGCACATAGCCCGGGAAAAACTTGCGCTCGGTGGTGCGTTTCTGGCCGTTCTTGATTTCAACCACTTCCTCGGTCGGCACGAGGATGCGGCCAAACTTGGACTGCATGCCGGCACGGTTGATGCGCTCGACGATGTTGCGCTCGACCGCCTTCTCCATGCCCGAATAGGCATGGACCACGTACCACCTCAGGTCGGGGTTGGTCGAGCTGACGGGCTCGATCTGATTTTCTGTCTCGCTCATCAACGTCTCCAGCCCAGGATCAGGTCGTAAAGCGCCCACTCCAGGGTCTTGTCGGTCAGCCACAGAAACAGCGCCATGACGATCGAAAAGGCAAACACGAAGGCCGTTGTCTGCAGCGTTTCCTTGCGCGTCGGCCAGACGACCTTCTTGACTTCGCGCCATGAATCGCGACCAAAGCCGATCAGCCGCTTGCCGGACTCGGAGGTGAAAAACACCACCGCCGCCAGCACCAGGCCCGCCACCAAGCCGCCCCATTGCGCGATAGCACCCTGGCTGGTCAGCAGATAAAAGGCCACCAGCGCCCCGATGACCAGCAGGCCGGCGACTGCCAGCCGCGCCTTCTCGGCGCCGGTGCTCACGGTTTCAACTTGAACGCTTGCCATGGTCGGGTGGATTTCACTAATGCTGGACGCTCAGCCCCAAGGCCAAACTGCCGATCTATCAGACACACAAGCCCGCCATGGGTGGGCGGGCTTTTTCTTTAAGGAGCCACTCTGTTCAAGTGGCAGGGGCAGTAGGAATCGAACCTACAACCTTCGGTTTTGGAGACCGACGCTCTGCCAATTGAGCTATACCCCTAGACCTTTCAATTACTCAATGATCTTCGCCACCACACCCGCGCCCACGGTGCGGCCACCTTCGCGGATGGCGAAGCGCAG
>JAGOVZ010000273.1 GCA_018060485.1 Ottowia sp.
GCACTGCCCGCCACCGACCATGCTCGCCAACCTCACCCCTTTTCTTCTGCATTGGGCGCTGACCGCGCTGGGCTTGTGGGTCGCCAGCCACGTGTTCAAGGGCATGCGTTTCGACAACGGCGGCGCGCTGCTGATCGCGGCGCTGCTGCTGGGCCTGGCCAATGCGGTGGTGCGGCCGCTGCTGGTGTTCCTCACGCTGCCGCTGACGCTGATCACCTTCGGGCTGTTCCTGCTGGTGATCAACGCGCTGATGCTGATGCTGGTGGCCAAGCTGGTGAAGGGCTTTCACCTGGACGGTTTCTGGACCGCCTTCTGGGCCAGCCTGTTCATGTCGCTGCTGAGCCTGGTGCTGGGCGCCTTCATCCTCGGCGGCACGCCCGAATTCACCATCGAGACCAGCCCGGCGCCGGGCAGCACCTGGCTGTAGTCCGGCCGCCGTGCCGCGCCGAACGACCGCAGACACCCCGGCGCCGGCCCGCGCCCCGAAGCGGCGGCGCCCGCACTACCACGTCTACGTGATCGAGCTGTCGCCCGATGTGCTGTTGCTGGCCCGGTTCAGAAAGTGCAACCCGAACTACGTTGACGGCAAGCCGTGCGTGTACGTGGGCATGACGGGGCTCGACCCGGATGTGCGCTTCGACAAGCACATGGCCGGCATTCAGTCCAACAGCTACGTGCGGCGCTACGGCCTGCGTCTGCTGCCGGATCTGTACGAGGGCTTCAACCCGATGAGCTACCAGGACGCCGTGGCGCGCGAAGTGGAAGTGGGCATCGACCTGCGTTCGGCCGGCTTTGGCGTCTGGCAGGCGTGAGCGGCACGCGCAACGCCATGCGCGGGTCGCTATTCTTTAAATAGCTGCTCGCGCTTGCCAATCAAGCGCTGGCGCCGTTTTTTCCTTGAAACCGGCACCCAACGGCAGCGCCGCCTCAACCGCCGGCAGCGTCACGCGCAGCAGCGTGCCGCGCCCTTCCTGCGAGCGCAAGGCAACGCTGCAACCCAGCTGCCGCGCCAGTTGCTGCACGATGGCCAGGCCCAGGCCGAAGCCGTCTTGCGTGCCGACGTGCGTGTGGGCCTTGAAGAAGTCGTCGAACACCCGGCCCTGCGCCGCCGGCGGAATGCCGATGCCGGTGTCCCACACTTCCAGCCGCGGCCGCGCCGGCGTGCCGCGCAGCGCCAGCAGCACGCCGCCGCGCTCGGTGTACTTGATGGCGTTGGCCAGCAGGTTGCTGACGATGCGCTGCAGCATCAGCCGGTCGGTGTGCAGCGTGGCGCCCTGCAGCGCGCGGCTGGTGCGCAGGCGAAAGCGCAGGCCCTTGTCGGCGCACTGCGGGCGGGCCTGCACTTCCATGTCGGCCAGCAGATCGCCCAGGCGCACCGGCTGCGGCTTCGCGTGCAGGCGGTTCCAGTCGATGCGGGCCAGGTCGAACAGGTTCTCGAACAACCGGTTGACGGCCGCGCTGGCTTTGACGATGCGCGGGGCCAGCTCTTCCACCTGCGTCGGGTCTTGCGACAGCATGTCGGCGTACAGCCGCACCGCGTGCACCGGCTGGCGAATGTCGTGCGTGGCCACGGCCAGAAAGCGCCGGCGCGTGTCGAGCGCGCCCTGCAGCGCCAGCGTGTGTGCGCTGAGTGATTCGATCAGCCTGGCGTTGCGCTGCTGCAGCAGCATGGCGCGCTGCAGCAGCGCGTGCTGACCGCGCCCGATGTAAGCCAGCAAGAACCAGTACAGCAGCATGAGCAGCAGCAGCGCGCCGTTGACCAGCGCCAGATCGCGCGCCAGCCACATATCGATGGCGTAGGAAGCCAGCATGGCCCCGGCAAAGCCGTTCAGGTAGGCCATCAGGCTGGGCCGGTGCGGCGCCATGGCGTTGCTGGCAATGGCGCCAAAGCAGCCCAGAATGAGCCAGCACACCAGCAGGTTCATCGACACCGGCGCGCCGGCAAAAATCAGCAGCGACGCGCCCCACAGCGCGCCGTTGAGCCGCCACAGCGGGCGCAGCCGGCGCACGAAGGCCACGCGCTCGGCCGGGCTGGCGTGCAGCACGTGGCGGCTGTAGTGGCGCAGCACCACGACCCACAGCAGCTCGATGCCGACCGTGGCCACCGCCCACGCCACGGGCCACGGCCCGGGCCGAATCGAATACAGCAGCGCCACGAAGATCAGCGCCACCACCACCACCGGCAGCTGCACGCCGCGCAGCGTGCCCATCAGGCTGTCGCCCAGGGCAGCGTCCAGCTCGATCGGATCGACCTCGCGCACGCCCTCCACGCCCGGCGGCAGCTCGGGTTCGGGTGGATCGGGGGTGGAAGGCATGCGGGGGCGGCGCACGAGGCGCTCGGTGATTCTACGGACGGTATGACGACCGCCCGGCATTTTCGGATGCTCAATTCGCCATCGACAGGCCGCGCGGGCCGGCTACCATCGCCGCACCGCAACAACCGCAACCAAGGAGCCGACATGGGTGAACAGCGCCGAGAGAAGATGGTGAAAAAGCCGAAGAAGGACACCGCGCCGCCCAAGACGGGCACGCCCTCGGACCGCCCGCAGGCGCCGATGACGTCGGTGCTGCCCAAGGGCAAGATGAAGAACAAGCAGTGAATCTGCTTTTGTTTTGATAGCTGCTGGCGCTGGATGGACAAGCGCTGGCGGCACTTTTTATCTAAATCACAAACAACCCAACCCCGTTCGTCCTTGAGCCTGTCGAAGGACTTGGCGAACGGATGATGGCTGCGGCGCGCGTCAGGTCAGCACGTAATCACGCGGCTGGGGCTCTGGCGGCCAGTCGTGCTCGCCCATCGCTTCGAGCAGCGAGGTCTCGATGGTCCAGCACAGCGCATCCAGCGGCAGGTCGTTGGCTTGCGAGCCGAAGGGCTCTTCCAGCTCGGAGCCCAGCGCTTGCAGCGCCAGGCAGGTGTAGGCCACGAAGACCACGATCACCGGCGTCATGCTGCCGATCGAATCGACCAGCCCAAACGGCAGCAGCAGGCAATACAGATAA
>JAGOVZ010000274.1 GCA_018060485.1 Ottowia sp.
AGCGAGCGTACCGCCTGCGTGGGGAACACCAGCGCGCCCACTTCGTGGCGGTTCAGCCCGGTGATGACCACGTCCTGGATGTACGGCGCGCCGCCCGCGATCACGCGCCCGCGCAGCGGCCCAACGCTGACGAAGGTGCCGGTAGCAAGCTTGAAGTCTTCGGCGATGCGGCCGTCGAAGCGCAGGCCCTTGTCTTTGTCGGCCGGGTCGACCCACAGCACGGCGTCGCCGGTGCGAAAGAACCCTTCGTCGTCGAAAGCCTCGGCGGTGGCCTCGGGCGCGCGCCAGTAGCCGGGGGTGATGTTGGGGCCGCGGTAGCGCAGCTCGGTCTTGCCCTCGATCGGCACCAGCTTGCATTCCATGCCCGGCGTGGGCAGGCCCAGTTCGCCGGCCTTGATCTCGTGACTGCTGGGGAACAGGCCGTAAGGGCTGGATTCGGTCATGCCGAAGCCGCAGGTCATGACGATGCGCTCGCCCAGCTCGCGCTCCGCGCTCTCGAACAGCGAATCCCACACCGGCTGCGCCAGCGATGCACCGGCGTAGAAGAACATCTTGACGCGCGAGAGGAAGTTCTTGCGCAGCGCATCGTCGGTCTTCATCGCCTGCGCAATGGCCTCGAAGCCCGTCGGCACGTTGAAATACATCGTCGGCGCAATCTCGCGCAGGTTGCGCAGCGTCTCGTGGATGAGCGCGGGCGTCGGCTTGCCTTCATCGATGTAGAGCGTGCCGCCATTGGCCAGCACCATGCCGAAGTTGTGGTTGCCGCCGAAGGTGTGGTTCCAGGGCAACCAGTCGATCAGCACCGGGCGCTCTTCGGTGAGCAGCGGCATCGACTGGCGCATCTGCTGCTGGTTGGCGCACCACATGCGGTGGGTGTTGATGACGGCCTTGGGCAATTTGGTCGAGCCGCTGGTGAACAGGAACTTGACGATGGTGTCGGGCGTGGTGGCTTGCTGGGCGGCATCGACGGCGGGCGTGGCTTCGGTGGCCAGCAGTTCGGCCAGCGGCGTGCTGGCACGGCCGCCAAGCGATGTGTGATCGGCGTTGCGCGACAGCACGACTTCGCAGCCGGCGGACGCCACGGCGGCAATCGCCGCGCCATAGCGCGCGCCGTCCTCGGCCCAGATCAGGCCCGGCGTCAGCGTGTCGATGACGTGGCGCAGCTTGCCGTAGTCCTTGCTGATGGTCGAATACGCGGGCGAGGCGGGCGAATACGGCACGCCGGCGTACAGGCAGCCGAGCGCCAGCAGCGCGTGATCGATGCCGTTGTCGGACAGGATCACCACCGGCCGCTCGGCCGACAGCCCGCGCGTGAGCAGCGCCTGGCCGATGCGGCGAGCGGCATCCAGCGCCTGCGCGTAGCTGACGTGGCGCCAGTCGCCGAGCTGTCCGTCAGCCAGCCGCTCGCGCTGGGCGATGAAGGTTTCGTCGGGCGTGGTGCGCGCCCAATGGATCAGGCGATCCGACATGCGCGTGTCGAAATCCTGCAGCGGCACATCGGCCGCCAGGTATTGCGCGCCGTCATCGCCCGCGCGCACTTCGACGCGGGTGACGCCGAAGGCCAGCGGGCGGTAGCGGGGCGGTGTCTCGGTGGCGCTCATGCTTGTCTCGGATACTCTGATTCTTATAGCTGCTTACGCTTGATAGACAAGCGCTGGGGGCCTAAAAGGCTTCAAGCCTTCTTGACTTTCGTCCCCGCCTTGCCCTCGAGGAAATCGCGCACGCGCTGCTTGGCTTCGGGCGCCGCTTGCGCGATGGCGCTGATCAGCGCCTCGGTCATGTAGCCGTGGTCGGCCGGCTGCTCGGCGATGCGGGGCAGGGCGTGCGTCAGCGCGTAATTGGTGAGCGGCGCGTTGGTGGCGATGCGGGTGGCCAGCTCCGACGCCTTGTCGAACGCGCTGCCTTCGGCCACGCGGTATTGCGCCAGGCCGATGCGCTCGCCGTCTTCGGCGTTGTAGACGCGGCCGGTGAGCATCATGTCCATCATTCTCGCGGTGCCGATCAGCTTGGGGATGCGCACCGAGCCGCCGCCGCCGACAAAGATGCCGCGTGTGCCTTCGGGCAGCGCATAAAACGTGGAGGCATCGGCCACGCGGATGTGCGCGGCACTGGCCAACTCCAGCCCGCCGCCGACCACCGCGCCGTGCAGCGCGGCGACCACGGGCACCGGGCCGTACTGGATTGCATCGAGCGCCGCATGCCACATGCGCGAGTGGTGCACGCCTTCGCCGGCGTCGCGCTCTTTCAGCTCGCTCAAGTCCAGCCCGGCGCAGAAGTGCTCGCCTTCACCATCCAGCACGGCGGCGCGCACCGTGGCGGGCAGGTTCTGGAATGCGTCGCGCAATGCCAGGATCAGCCCGTCCGACAGCGCGTTGCGTTTGGCGCCGCGCGTCAGCCGCACGACGGCGATCTCTTGCTTGCTGCCGGTGATCTCAACCGACAAGTCCTTGCTGGCTCGGGCCATGGTGTCTCCTTTGGCTCGATTATGATTATTGTGAATAACTAAATTCAACCCGCCGACCACGCCGTTTGATCGGGGTTTACCCTTGATACAACCGAAGCCCCAAGCGGCCGTCACAATGCCAGCAGAGCGTGCGCCGTCGTTGGGCACGGGCCCGTTTTCAAGGAGACAGACGCATGATTCACAGACGAAAAATCCTGTTGGTCGCCAGCGCCGCCGTGATCGCGCCGTGGGCGCTGGCCGCCTTTCCGACCAAGGCGGTGCGCATCGTGGTGCCCAATGCGCCCGGCGGTGCGGCCGACATCACGGCGCGCGCGGTGGGCGAACACATGGCCAGGACGCTCGGCCAGCCGGTGGTGATCGAGAACAAGCCGGGCGCCGGCGGCGTCGTCGCCGGGCAGACGGTGGCCAGCGCGGCGCCCGACGGCCACACGCTGCTGCTGATTTCCAGCGGCACGGCGGTGAGCCAAGCGCTGTTCAAGTCGCTGCCGTTCGATACGCTCAAAGCCTTCACCCCGGTCGCGCCGCTGGC
>JAGOVZ010000275.1 GCA_018060485.1 Ottowia sp.
CCGTCCGCTCCGCCAATCGACAAAGAAAAACGGGCCTTCGCGGCCCGTTTTTTCTTTCTACCCCTGTACTGGCCCATCGGCACACGGCCTCATGCGGGCCCGGCAGGCCGGGATGTGTCAACTATTCAGAGGTGACGGCCGAGATGTCCAATATTCCCAAAGTGGCGTTCGCTTCGCTCGGCTGCCCCAAGGCCCTGACCGATTCGGAGCTGATCCTCACGCAGCTGTCGGCCGAGGGCTACCAGACCAGCAAGACTTTCGAAGGCGCTGACCTCGTCATCGTCAACACCTGCGGTTTCATTGACGAAGCCGTCAAGGAAAGCCTGGACACCATCGGCGACGCGCTGAAAGTCAACGGCAAGGTGATCGTCACCGGCTGCCTGGGTGCAAAAAAGATAGCTGCTGGCGCAGGCCAGTCAGGCGCTGACGGGCCGAATGATTCAGACAACCTGGTCAAGTCGCTGCACCCCTCGGTGTTGGCGGTGACCGGCCCGCACGCCACGCAAGAGGTGATGGACGCGGTGCACACGCACTTGCCCAAGCCGCACGATCCGTTTCTCGACCTGGTGCCGGGCGCGTTCGGCGAGGCGGGGCTGAAGCTGACGCCGCGCCATTACGCCTACCTGAAGATCAGCGAGGGCTGCAATCACCGCTGCACCTTCTGCATCATCCCGTCGATGCGGGGCGATCTGGTGAGCCGCCCCATTGGCGATGTGCTGAAGGAGGCGCGCGCGCTGTTCGAAGGCGGCGTGAAGGAACTGCTGGTCATCAGCCAGGACACGTCGGCCTACGGTGTTGATTTGAAATACCGCACCGGCTTCTGGGATGGGCGTCCGGTGAAGACGCGCCTGCTGGAATTGGTGCAGGCGCTGGGCGAACTGGCTGCGCCGCATGGCGCCTGGGTGCGCTTGCATTACGTTTACCCGTACCCATCTGTCGACGAGATCATCCCGCTGATGGCCCAGGGCAAGGTGCTGCCCTACCTGGATGTGCCTTTTCAGCACAGCCACCCGGATGTGCTGCGGCGCATGAAGCGCCCGGCCAGCGGCGAGAAAAACCTGGAGCGCATTGCCCGCTGGCGCGAGATGTGCCCCGAGTTGGTGATCCGATCCACCTTCATCGCGGGCTTTCCGGGCGAGACCGAAGCCGAGTTCGAGCATCTGCTGTATTTCATGCGCGAGGCCGGCATCGACCGCGCCGGCTGCTTTGCCTATTCACCGGTCGAAGGCGCCACCGCCAACGATTTGCCCGGCATGCTGCCCGCTGAATTGCGCGAAGAGCGCCGCGCGCGCTTCATGCAAGTGGCCGAGGAGCTGTCGACCGCCAAGCTGCAGCGCCGCGTTGGCGCCACCATGCAGGTGCTGGTCGATTCGGCGCCGGCGATGGGCCGGCGCGGCGGGGTGGGGCGCAGTTACGCCGACGCGCCAGAGATCGACGGCACGGTGCAACTGCTGCCGCCCGAGAAGATCAGCAAGCGGCTGACGGTGGGCGAATTCACCCGCGCCCGCGTCGTCGGCACCCAGGGCCACGACCTGATCGCGCTGCCCGTTTGACGGCGGCAAGGCCACCCAAGCATGAAAAAAGCCACCCGGAGGTGGCTTTTGAGTAGGGCGCGTCTGCTATCTTCAGCGCATTGCAGTGGTAGCTGCATTTTTATTCTTTTTGGTGCCCAAGAGAGGACTCGAACCTCCACGCCGTTAAGCGCTAGTACCTGAAACTAGTGCGTCTACCAATTCCGCCACCTGGGCATCAGGAACCAAGGATTGTATATCAAAAATTCAGACATTTCCGGCATCGCGCTGGACGAAATTGAAGGCACGGTGCAAGGCCACCGCGACGGCCACGGCTTCGTGGTGCGCGACGATGGCGAGCCCGACATTTATCTGCCGCCCAACGAGATGCGCGCGGTGCTGCACCGCGACCGTGTCAAGGTGCGCATCGTGCGGCAAGACCGGCGCGGCCGGCCTGAGGGCCGCGTGTTGGAAATCGCCGAGCGCCCGCCGCACCCCATCATCGGCCGCCTGTTGCATGAAGGCAGCATCTGGCTGGTGGCACCGGAAGACAAGCGCTACGGCCAGGACGTGCTGATCCCCAAGACGGCGATCGGTGCGGCCAAGCAGGGCCAGGTGGTGGTGGTCGAGTTGACCGAGCCGCCGGCGCTGTACGGCCAGCCGGTCGGCCGCGTGAAAGAGGTGCTGGGCGAGATCGACGACCCCGGCATGGAGATCGAGATCGCCGTGCGCAAGTACGGCGTGCCGCACGAATTTTCGGACGCCGCCATGGGCGAGGCGCGCGCGCTGCCCGACACCGTGCAGCCGGCCGACAAGCGCGGCCGCGTCGACCTGACCGACGTGCCGCTGTGCACCATCGACGGCGAAGACGCGCGCGACTTCGACGACGCCGTCTATTGCGAACCCGCCGTCGTCAGCGGCCGCGGCAAGAAGCCCAACGGCTGGCGCTTGCTGGTGGCGATTGCCGATGTCAGCCACTATGTCAAGACCGGCAGTCCGATCGATATCGACGCCTACGACCGCGCCACCAGCGTGTACTTTCCGCGCCGCGTGATTCCGATGCTGCCCGAGAAGCTGAGCAACGGCCTGTGCTCGCTCAACCCCGATGTTGAACGCCTGTGCATGGTGTGCGACATGATGGTGTCGGCCAAGGGCGAGGTGCTGGCCTACCAGTTCTACCCGGCGGTGATGTTCAGCCATGCGCGCTTCACGTACACCGAGGTGGCGGCGATTTTGGCCAACACGCGCGGCCCCGAGGCGGCGCGGCGCAAGGACCGGGTGCAGGACCTGCTGAACCTGAACGACGTGTTTCGTGCGTTGCTGAAAAGCCGCCAGACGCGCGGCGCGGTCGATTTCGACACCACCGAAACGCAAATCGTCTGCGACGAGGCCGGCCGCATCGAACGCATCGTGCCGCGCGTGCGCAACGACGCGCACAAGC
>JAGOVZ010000276.1 GCA_018060485.1 Ottowia sp.
TCAGGCGCGCACATGGCGCACCACCAGCGACTTGAGCAGGGGCAACTGCCCATGAAAGAAATGCTCGCCGCCCGGCACCACGGTGACCGGCAGCGACTGCGGGCGCGCCCAGTCCATCACCGAAGCCAGCGGCACGGTCTCGTCGAGTTCGCCATGCACCACCAGCGTCTGCGGGTGCAGCTCGGGCGGCACTGGCGGCACGGCAAAGCGCGAGGCGGCGGTGCCCACCAGCACGGCGCCGGCAATCGGCCGCTGCGTGTGCAGGCGCGCGATGGCGCCGGCGGTGACGAAGGCGCCAAACGAAAAGCCGGCCAGCAGCAGCGGCTGGTCAAGCGGCGCCTGCTCGGCCACCACGGCCAGCAGATCGTCCAGCTCGCCGCGCCCTTCGTCGTAAGCACCGGCGCTGGCGCCGACGCCGCGAAAGTTGAAGCGCAGCGCGCGCCAGCCGCACTGCACGCAGGCGCGGGCGATGGTTTGCACCACCTTGTTGGTCATGGTGCCGCCAAACTGCGGGTGCGGGTGGGCGATGACGGCGGTGCCGCGCGGCGAAGCGAACAGGTCGGCCTCGGGCAGATCGAGCAGCGCCTCGATGGCGCCGGCCGGGCCTGGCAGCGTCAGGGATTGGGTCTGGGCATTCATTCAGCTATTCAAATTGTAGCTGCTCGCGCACGTCCGGCGTGCGCCAGAGGCTGAAAAAGCTTGTAACCAGACGATCAGAAAAGCGCTCAACGGCCGATGTTCGGCGGCGTCAGCAGGCGCTCGACGACCTGGCCGTTCTTCAGGTGCGATTCGACGATCTCGTCGATGTCGTCTTTGTCGACGTAGGTGTACCAGACGGCTTCTGGATAGACCACGGCAATCGGCCCGCCGGCGCAGCGGTCCAGGCAGCCGGCCTTGTTCACGCGCACCTTGCCGGGGCCGGCCAGGCCTTCTTTCTTGACGCGCGACTTGCAATGGTCGAACGCGGCCTGCGCGTCGTGGTCGGCGCAGCACGGCTCGCCGTTGTCGCGCTTGTTCAGGCAGAAGAAGATGTGGCGCTGGTAGTACGAAGGCGGCGGCGTGGTGCTCATGGGCCGATTCTAGGTGCGGCCTCTGTGGGCACGTGCGGTGTGGGCGCCGAAGTCTCGGCCGGCGGCGCGGGTATCGGCGCCGGCACTGGCGGCACCGCCGGCTGGCCACCGTCCGAGCCGCCGATGCGGCTGGCCAAGTAGATGAACGCCGCGTATGGCCACAGCCAGCCGACCCACTGCGCGAGGCCGTGAAAGTGGATGAAGCGCCCCTGCTCCCAGCTTTGCAGCGTGGCCGCAAAGTAGGGGTTTTGCGGCGCCGTGTTCAGCAGCACCACCTGCGCCGCCAGCACCACCATCAGCAGCGGCACGATCACGCGCCCGGGCAAGGACAGCGCCAGCGCAGCGCCGATCAGCGCGCCCCACAGCCCCAGCTGCACCGGCGGATGCACCCACGACCAGGCGTTGACCGGCCCATACGACAGCCCGGCCGACAGCGCCGTCACCGCCACGCCGGCCAGCAGCGCCAGCAGCGCAAACAGCGCGCGCCGCCCGCGGTGGCGGATCACGCTGTAGCCCAGCAGGCAAGGCACCAGCGCGCCCAGCGCGACGCACATCACCTCCTGGCCGGGCAGCAGCGGTTGCAATTCCATGTCGCGCACGGGCAGCCAGCCGAGAAAGGGCGTGCCGTCCAACATCTCGGCCAGGCCCTCTTCGATGCGCTCGAACACCTGCCCCATGCCGAAGGCGACCGGGGCGGGAAACAACAAACCGATCGGCCACAGCGCCAGCAACACCAGCGCGCCGCGCGAATTGCGCACGAACCAGCGCGCGCGCAGGCGGCGCCAGCGGTCGATGGCGCCCAGCCGCTCGAGCACGAAAGCCACCAGCGCGCCCAGCAGCCCGCCGGCCGCGTTCAGCGCCAGATCGACGTTGGAGGCCACGCGCAGCGGCAAATAGGTTTGCAGCGCCTCCAGCACCAGCGACAGCGCCGCCGCGCACAGCGTGGCCAACGTCAGCGCCGGCCAGCCGCGCCGCATGCGCATCATGGCCAGCGTCAGCAAAAAGCCAAGCGGCGCATAACCGGCCAGGTTGGCGCCGACATCAAAACGCGTCCAGTACTGCGGCAGCGGCGCGCGCAGGTAGGCCCACGGCGCCACGCCCACGTCGCGCCAGCCGGTGAAGGGGTAAAGCGACGCGTAGATCACCAGCGCCGCGTACAGCAGCGCCAGCGGCAGCGCGGCGGATTTGTAGCGGTTCATGCCCGGCGCGTCAAAACGGCTTGACGACGACCAGGATCACGGCGGCCAGCAGCATCAGCACCGGTGCTTCGTTGAACCAGCGGAACCAGACGTGCCCGGGCGTCGATTCATTGCGCGCGAACTTGGACAAAACGCGCCCGCACCACAGGTGGTAGCCGATCAGCAGCAGCACGATGGCCAGCTTGGCGTGCATCCAGCCGTTGCCCGGTCCGCGCCCGATGCCGTAGCCCAGCCACAGCCACAGGCCCAAAGCCAGCGCCAGCACGGCCAGCGGCATCATGAAACGGTACAGCTTGCGCGCCATCAGCAGCAGGCGCTCGCGCTCGGCCACCGAGCCGGGCGGCACCATGGCCAGGTTGACGAAGATGCGCGGCAGATAGAACAGGCCGGCAAACCAGCTGGCGATGAAGACGATGTGCAGGGCCTTGATCCAGAGCATGAAGAATTATCTCCCCCTGAGTCGCCTGCGGCGCCTTCCCCCGCAGGGGGACAGCGCTGGCGGCCGGGCCAAGCCCGTTCCGCGGCGCTCCCGTGTGGCCTGCTCCGCGGCCCTCTCTGGGCTTGCTGCGCAGCCCAGAAATCGGGATAGGGGAGCCGCTATCGTAGCGGCTGCCCCTCCCACACCACCCGGCATGCGGGTCCGCACCGGGCGGTTCGAGCGTTTGAGGTCATGAGAG
>JAGOVZ010000085.1 GCA_018060485.1 Ottowia sp.
TGGCGCGACAACCGCCTGAACATGATCCACGAAGGCACGCACGGCATCCAGGCCATGGATTTGCTGGGCCGCAAGGTGTTGATGGAAAACGGTCGCGGCCTGCAACTGCTGGCCGGGCGCGTCAACGCCACCATCGAGCGCGCTATTCAGCAACCAACGCTGGCGCCACACGCCAACGCGCTCGCCAAGGCCCTTGCGCGCATCGGTGCCGTGACCAAGGCCGCCTGGGCCACCGGCAACCCGAGCGAGGCGCTGGCCAACGCCGTGCCCTACATGCAGGCCTTTGGCCACGTCGTCATTGCGTGGACGTGGCTGGATCTGGCGCTCGCTGTTGATGCTTCAAAAGATGAAGCGCACCGCGCAGGCATGGCGGGCGCTGTGGCCTATTTTTATCAATACGAATTGCCGAAGATCGACGCCTGGCTGGGTGTGGTGGAAAGCCGCGACATGACCTGCGCGAACATGCCCGAAGCGGCGTTCTGACATGCTCGAGCACATCGTGATGTGGAAGTTCAAGCCCGAGGCGGAAGGCGCCGACAAGGCCGCCAACCTGGTGCGCGCCAAGGCGCTGCTGGACGCCTGTGCAGGCCTGACGCCGGGCATGCGCATGCTGGAAGTCGCCATCGCCCAACCTGGGCTGGAATGCACGTACGACCTGGTGTTGTACGCCGAGTTCGATGACGCGGCCGCCCTCGACGCCTACCAGAACCACCCGCAACACCTGGCGGTCAAGCCCTTCATCGGCGCCGTCCGGCTGGAGCGGCAATGCATGGATTACCAAACCTGAACCCGCAGAGCAACTCATCATGACACGCACCATCCAACAACTCTTCGACCTCAAGGGCAAGACCGCCCTCGTCACCGGCGGCTCGCGCGGGCTGGGCCTGCAGATGGCGCATGCGCTGGGCGAGGCCGGCGCGCGCATCATGCTGTCGTCGCGCAAGGCCGATGAGCTTGAGAAAGCCGTGGCCGACCTGGAAGCTGCGGGCATCGACGCACGCTGGACGGCCGCCGACTGCGCGGTGGAGGCCGATATCCACCGCTTGGCCGACGAAACGCTGGAGCGCATGGGCGACATCGACATCCTGGTCAACAACGCGGGCGCCGCCTGGGGCGCGCCGGCCGAAGACCACCCGCTCGACGCCTGGGACAAGGTGATGAACCTCAACGTGCGCGGCTATTTTTTGCTGAGCCAGCGCGTGGCCAAGAAGTCGATGATCGCGCGCAAGCAAGGCCGCATCATCAACATCGCCAGCATCGCCGGGCTGGGCGGCAACCCGCCGGAGATGCAGACCATCGCCTACAACACCAGCAAGGGCGCGGTCGTCAACTTCACGCGCGCGCTGGCCTGCGAATGGGGCCACTACGGCATCACGGTCAACGCCATCTGCCCGGGCTTCTTCCCCAGCAAGATGACGCGCGGCACGTTGGAAAACCTGGGTGAGGAAAAGCTGGCCGCGCACGCGCCGCTCAAGCGCCTGGGCGACGACGAAGACCTGAAGGGCATCACGCTGCTGTACGCCAGCGACGCCGGCAAGCACATTACCGGCCAGTGGCTGGCGGTGGATGGCGGCGTGAGCGTGGTGACCGGGGGTTGATGCACCGATGAGTCTCGATTTCGGCGCCGTCATTCCGTTCGTTCATCACCTCGGCTTCACGCTGGAGCGCTTCGAGGGCGGCGAATCCACGCTGCATTTCGCGCCGCGCCCGGAGCATTGCAATTCGTTCGGCGTGGCGCACGGCGGCGCGGTGATGACGTTTCTGGACGTGATCATGGCGACGGCAGCGCGCAGTGCCAACGCCGGCAGCGGCATCGTCACCATCGAGATGAAAACCAGCTTCATGCGGCCGGCGCCGGCATCCGTCCACGGCGAGCCGCTGGTTGGCAAGGGCCGTCTGGTGCACCGCACGCGCACCATGGCGTTTGCGGAAGGCGCCATCTACGATGCGACCGGCCAGTTGTGCGCCACAGCCAGCGGCACCTTCAAGTACGTGCCGGCCGCCGAACGGCCGGGCGATGGCAAGGGCCCGTTGCCGACGGATTGAGTTTTTAGATCAAAACAGGCTGCAGCGCTTGTCAGACAAGCGCAAGCAGCTATCTAATTTGTAGTTTTTGAAAGGAAATCACCATGCCCAGCAACCGCCAGATCCTGCTCGACAACCGCCCCGAAGGCGAAGCGACCACAGGCAACTTCAAGCTGGTCACCACCGACACCCCCGCGCTGAAAGACGGCGAAGTGCTGGTGCGCAACCATTACCTGAGCCTGGACCCGTACATGCGCGGCCGCATGAACGACAGCAAGAGCTACGCCGCCAGCCAGCCGCTGGGCGAAGTGATGATCGGCGGCACGGTGGGCGAAGTGGCCGAGAGCCAGAACCCCAAGTTCGCGGTGGGCGACAAGGTCGTCGGCATGGGCGGCTGGCAGGAATACAGCGTGGTCGACGGCAACGCGCCCGGCATGCTGCGCAAGGTCGACACCACGCACGTGCCGCTGTCGTTCTACCTGGGTGCCGTCGGCATGCCGGGCGTGACGGCGTGGTATGGCCTGGTGAAGATCATTGCGCCGAAGCCAGGCGCCACCGTGGTCGTCAGCGCCGCCACCGGTGCCGTGGGCAGCGCCTTTGCCGCGCTGGCCAAGGCGCGCGGCCTGCGCGTGGTGGGCATTGCGGGCGGCCCCGAGAAGTGCAAGTACGCGGTGGAAGAGCTGCACTTTGACGAGTGCATCGACTACCGCCAACACCCGGACGTCAAGACCATGTCCAAGGCGCTGAAGGATGCGTGCCCCAACGGCATCGACGGCTACTTCGAGAACGTCGGCGGCTACATCCTGGACGCCGTGCTGCTGCGCACCAACGCCTTCGCCCGCATCGCGCTGTGCGGCATGATTGCCGGCTACGATGGTCAGCCGCTGCCGCTGCAGAACCCGGCGCTGATCCTGGTCAACCGCCTGACGATTGAAGGCTTCATCGTCAGCGAGCACATGGAGGTGTGGCCCGAGGCGCTGAAGGAACTCGGCACCCTGGTCGCCACCGGCAAGCTGAAGCCGCGCGAGACGATTGCAGAGGGCATCGAAAGCGCGCCCGAGGCTTTCCTCGGTCTGCTCAAGGGCAAGAATTTCGGCAAGCAATTGGTCAAGCTGATTTGACGGTGGCGCGGTGCACGCAGCGTGGTGAAATCCTGAACATGCGCCCATCGGTATCGCCACGCGCGACTTCTCGATGAAGTGGCCAAGGTTTGCGTGCGTCGCTGCGCACAATGAGCGGGTCTGTTTCAACCGGAGCCACTCTTGCACGCGCTGATTCACCATCTGTCCCACCGCTTCGCGCTCGATGCTGATCGCAGGCAGCGCCTGTGGGCACTTTCGGGCTTGCATCGTCCGCCGGATCGGTTGGGCGTGCTGCTCTACCGCGGCCTCGCGGTCCTGGCGGCCTTGCTGCTGGGCGCGGGCTTGATCTTCTGGGTGGCGGCCAACTGGCAGGATCAGACGCGCACCTTCAAACTGCATTTGCTGGAAGCCGCGGTGCTGGTGAGCAGCGTGGCGGCGCTGGCCTGGCCGCGCGGTCGCACCGCCTTGTTGCTGCTCGCCACGCTGGCGCTGGGCGGGCTACTGGCCTTTGTCGGCCAGACGTACCAGACCGGCGCGGACGCCTGGCAGCTGTTCGCCACCTGGGCCGCGCTGGCACTGCTGTGGGCCCTGGCCGCACGGCGCGACGCGATGTGGGCGCTCTGGTTGTTGATCACGGGGCTGGGGCTGGCGCTGTGGTCGGGCGATGCGTTGCTCAATCCGCTGCAAAACCTGCTGATCGGCCGCCAAGCGCGCAGCCTGCTGACGCCGCTGGGCTGGGCCGCCATCTTCTTGTTTCCGCTGGCGCTGCCAAGCTTGAAGCTGCTGCCCGCAGGTGCGGCGTCGGCCCCCATCAGTTGGCGCCTGGCCGCCTTGCTGGCGCTCAGCGCGTGGTGCACTTATGCGCTGTTTGGCTTGTTTCTGCCCGATCAGGCGTGGCAGTACTTTGCCAATCTGTTGCTGGTGTTGGGCGCCGCTGCGCTGGCCTGGTGGCTGCGCCCGCGCGACTTCGTGGTGCTGGGCCTGGCGGTGCTGGCGCTGAACGTGCTCGTCATCAGCGGTTTTGCGCGGCTCATGTTTGAAGGCGTGCGTGTCGACGGCGTCGGCGCGGTGTTGTTGATCACGCTGGTGGCCGCCGGGTGCGTGGGCGCGAGCGGCACCTGGCTGTACCGCCTGCAACGCGAGGAGGCCACCGCATGAGCGCTGGCATCACATCCGAGCGAGCGCTGATCGACGCCGCCGAGCAGCAGGGCTTGCTGCCGCCCGAAGCGCGTGCCGCGTGGCGTGACGAGGCAGGCTCGTCCTGGATCGTCATCGTGTTGACTTTCCTCGGCGCGCAGTTGGTGGTGCTGCCTTTTTTGGGCTTTTTGGCGCTGCTGAGCTTTGAGTTTTTTCTGCGACCGCCGGGTGCCTTCGTGGCGTCCGCCATCTTGATCGGCGGTGCCGTCGTGCTGCTGCGTGCGCGACCCGGCATGTTTGCAGCACAGCTTGCATTCAGCGGGCTGATGGCCGGACTTGCGCTGCTGGTGGTGGCGTTCGAAGGGGCACTGGGCAACGCGCAACTTCTGATCATTTTTGGCGTGCTGATCGGCGCCGCGCTGGTGGTTCGCGTGACGTGGGTGCAACGTGTGCTGGGCTTTCTGGCGGCGCTGGTGTTGCTGGCGGTGGCGCTGTGGCCGCTGGGCGCGGGCGCACATCTGGACGAGTGGCAGCAGTGGGAATGGCGTTTTTTGGCTTTCCCCATGACGCTCAACGCCGTGCTGCTGGGGCTGCTGTGGGGCCTGTGGGTCGTGCGTGAGCGGGCCTGGTCGGGCCGCGCCGCATCTTCGGCGCTGCATGCGCTGGCCGATGGCGCTGGCGTGGCGCTGCTGGTCGCCGTGGCCTATGGCAGCACGCGCCATTTCTGGACGCTGGGCATGCTGGTGTCAGGCCCCATGGGCTCGGCCGACGCGCCATGGGCCGGCAGCGCACGCATCTTCCGCCTGGGCTGGCCTGCATTGCTGCAAATGGCGCTGGTGACGACCAGCGCATTCTGGTTGCTGCGCCACTGGCGCCTGCGCGAAAGCATGCCTACGCGCGACCTGGTCTTGCTGGCGCTGGCCTACGCTGTGCTGCTGGTGGGCTGCCTCGTGATTCCGCACATCGGCGTGGTGGCTTTGGTGGGCACCCTTGCGCTGGGCAGTGGTCGCCGGCTCATTCTGGGTTTGGCGTTGGCGACGCTGTTTGCACAGCTTTCGGGCTTTTATTACGCGCTGGCCTGGCCGCTGGCGCACAAGGCGGCGTTGCTGGCGGGCATGGGCGCCGTGCTGGGTCTGACGCTGTGGGCGATGCGCGAGCGAACCGCGCCCGGAGTGAGCACGGTCGCCCCGCTCCCAAGCTTCGGGCCACGCTGGCTGACTCCTGTTTTGGTAGCTGCTGGCGCAGTCTTGGCGCTCGGCATGGTGCATATCGATGTGCAAAACAAAGAGCAGGTGATTGCCCAGGGCCAGAAGATCTACGTGCCGCTGGCGCCGCGCGATCCGCGCTCGTTGATGCAGGGGGATTACATGGCGCTCAACTTCGCGTTTCCGCAGGAAGTGCGTGACGCGCTGAACAAGGGCGACACGCTCGGCACATCGCGCCACGCCCTTGTGGTGGCGGTGCTGGACGAGCGCGGCGTGGCCACGGTGCGGCGCCTGGCTCAAAGCAATGAGGCCTTGTCCGCCGGCGAGCGCTTGCTGCCGCTCAAGCGTCTGAAAGATGATTGGGTGCTGGTGACCGATGCCTTTTATTTCCCTGAAGGGCAGGGCACGCCGTTCGCACGCGCCCGCTTTGGCGAGTTCCGCGTGCTGCCCGACGGTCGCGCCCTGCTGGTCGGGCTGGCGGATGAGCATTTGCAAGCACTGCTTGCTGCGCCGAACCCACCGGCGCGTTGAGGAAAAAACATGACTGCGACGACACACGAAGTCTTCAACCAGGTCACGCCCTTGGCGGACGTGAATCTGTTCACCGGCAACGCGGCACTCCAAGACGCGTTGAAGTTCAACGCGCCGGGCCTGAACACGGCGCCGCTTGCGCAGCTGGGCCAGCGCGTCGGCAGCGCGGAGATGCAGCGCCATGCGCGCCTGGCCAACGCGCACACGCCCGAGCTGCGCACGCACGACCGCTTCGGTCACCGCATCGATGAGGTGGAATTTCACCCCAGCTACCACGCGCTGATGGCGGCCGCGACCGAGGCCGGCCTGCACGGCACGCCCTACGCCGACGCCGAGCAAGCCAGCGGGCACCCGCACGTCCTGCGCGCCGCCGGCTTCATGCTGTTCACCGAGCTCGAGCCGGCGGTCCTGTGCCCGATCTCGATGACCTACGCCGTCACGCCAGCGTTGCGCGACAACCCGGCCATCTACCGCGACTGGGCGCCGCAACTCACCGCCCGCGCCTACGACCCGGCGCTGAAGATCTGGCGCGACAAACCCGGCGTGACCATGGGCATGGGCATGACGGAAAAGCAAGGCGGCTCCGACGTGCGTGCCAACACCACGCGCGCCGTGCACGAGGGGCGCGACGATTGGGGCGAGCGCTACCGCCTCACGGGCCACAAATGGTTTTTCTCGGCGCCGATGTGCGATGCGTTTCTGGTGCTGGCGTATGTCGAGGGCATGGGCGACGGCGGCCTGTCGTGCTTCTTTCTGCCGCGCGTGTTGCCTGACGGCACGCGCAACGTGCTGCGCATTCAGCGCCTGAAGGACAAGCTGGGCAACCAGGCCAACGCCAGCAGCGAGGTCGAATTCGACGGCACGCTGGCCTGGCTGGTCGGCGAGCCGGGGCGCGGCGTGCCACAGATTCTGGCCATGGGCACCATGACGCGGCTCGACTGCGCCTTGGGCACCAGCGGCTTGATGCGCCAGGCGCTGTCGATCGCGCTGCACCACACGGCCGAGCGGAGCGCGTTCGGCAAACGCCTGATCGAGCAGCCCTTGATGAAAAACGTGCTGGCCGATCTTGCTATTGAATCGGAAGCTGCTTGCGCTTTGTCCATGCGCCTGGCGCGTGCTTTTGATCATCAAGCAGACGAGCGCGAGCGTTTGCTGGCGCGCGTGCTGACGCCCATTGCCAAGTTCTGGATCTGCAAGCGCGGCAGCCTGTTTGCGCAAGAAGCCATGGAATGCCTGGGCGGCAACGGCTATGTGGAGGAGGGCGGCGAGGGCATTGCCGCGCGCATCTACCGCGAGATGCCGGTCAACAGCATCTGGGAGGGCGCCGGCAACATCATGGCACTCGATTTGCTGCGCGCGCTGCGCAAGGGCGACGTGGCCGGCGCGCTGACCGACGAACTGGCACCGGCACGCGGTGCACACCCCGCGCTCGACCGCATGATCGACACGCTGCCGACGCTGATCGAGCACCACGCCACCGAAGCCAGCGCACGTTTGCTGGCGCGCGACGTGGCGCTGACGGTGCAGGGCGCGCTGCTCGCGCAATCGGCGCCGCCCGCGGTGGTGGGCGCGTTCTGTGATTCGCGCCTGGCCAGCCGGCACGATGTGTTCGGCACCCTGGGCGCTGGCGCCGACCTGGATGCGCTGGTGGCACGGGCGCAGTTGGCCTGAAATTTTTTTGCAAACCGGCCGCAGCGCGGCCCCACGGAGGATTGAATGATCAACGACTTCAAAGGCAAGACCGCCGTGCTGACCGGCGCCGGTTCCGGCTTCGGGCTGGAATGCGCACGCATCGCCGCGCGGCGCGGCATGAACGTGGTGCTGGTCGACATTCAAGCCGATGCGCTGGCGGCGGCCGAGGCAGAGATCAAGGCCCTGGGCGCGCGCACCATGGCGCGCCGCGTCGATGTCAGCAAGCCGCCGGTGATGGAACTGCTGGCGCAGCACGTCAAGGAAGAGTTCGGCGCGCCGCATTTCGTCTTCAACAACGCGGGCGTGGGCGCCGGCGGCCTGATCTGGGAAAACACCGTCAAGGACTGGGAATGGGTGCTGGGCGTGAACCTGTGGGGCGTGATCAACGGCGTGCGCGGCTTCACGCCCATGATGCTCGACGAGGCGCGGCGCAACCCGGCCTACCAGGGCCACATCGTCAACACCGCCAGCATGGCCGGCCTGCTGACACCGCCCAACATGGGCATCTACAACGTCAGCAAGCACGCGGTGGTGGCGTTGACCGAAACGCTGTACCAGGATTTGAAGCTGGTGACCGACCAGATCTCAGCCAGCGTGCTGTGCCCGTACTTCGTGACCACCGGCATTCACCAAAGCGAGCGCAATCGCCCGGCCGACATGCCAGCGGCCGAGCTCACGCCCAGCCAGCGCATTCAGCAGGCCATGACCGACAAGGCCACCGGCAGCGGCAAGGTCAGCGCGGCCGATGTGGCAAACAAGGTGTTCGACGCCATCGAGCACGATCAGTTTTACGTCTTCAGCCACCCCAAGGCGCTGGGCAACGTGAAGTCACGCATGGACGCGATCGTCGAGATCCGCAACCCACCCGATCCCTTTGCCGAGCGGCCCGAAATCGGCGTCGGTTTGCGCGCGGCATTGCGCGGTGAAGCGGCGTGAGGACTTCGATCAACCGTTAGTTTACTATTTTTTTTATAGCTACTTGAGCTTGATGGACGGGCGCCAGAGCCTTGTTTGACTTGTTTTTTGACGCATTGACAAACGGTTGCGCCCTAGGCTGACAGCCGCCGGGCGCCACCGCCACTACAGTGCAGCCATGTCTGCGGCAGCACCCCCTCTGTTTTTCATCTTCAACGCGGCGTCTGGTCACGACGATACGCGCGAAATCGTCCAGCACGTGGCTGCGTTGTTGCGTGCGGCGGGTCGGCCGGCCGAATTGCTGGTAGCCGGTCAGCCGGGTGAACTGGGCGCTCTGATTGGCCGCGCCATCAATGGTGCCCGTGATGCGCGCGGCGTGGTGGTGGCCGTGGGCGGTGACGGCACGCTGAACGCCGTCGCGCAGGCGGTGTGGAACGCGGGGCTGGTGATGGGCGTGCTGCCGCAAGGAACCTTCAACTTCTTCGGCCGTGTGAACGGGATGCCGACCGACATCGGCGCGGCTGTTGACGCCTTGTTGAACGCACGCATTGAGCCGGTGCCGGTCGGCATGGTCGGTGACCGGCTGTTTCTGGTCAACGCCAGTGTCGGCATGTACCCGCAGCTGCTGGAAGAGCGCGAACAAGCCAAGCGCCGCTATGGCCGCAGCCGCTGGGTCGCGCTGTGGTCGGGCCTGTTGACCCTGCTGCGCGGCGGCAGCGTGATGACGCTGGAGTTGCAGGGCGGCGCCGACACCCGCGTCGTGCGCACGCGCACACTGTTCGTCGGTAACAACGAACTGCAACTGCGCGCCGTGGGCTTGCGTGAAGCCCCTGAGGTGGAAGCCGGTCGCCTGGCTGCCATCACCCTGCAGCCGCTGTCCAAGCTGCGCACGCTGTGGATGATCGTGCGCGGCGTGATGGGCCGGCTGGACGGCGCCCAAGGCGTGGACAGCTTTGCCTTCGACCGACTGGTCGTGCAGCCGCGCCGCCGCGCGGCCAGCGCCAAGGTGGCGATCGATGGCGAAATCTTCAGGCTGCCGACGCCACTGATCTTTCGCATCGCGCCGCGGCCTTTGCAACTGCTGGTGCCCGCGCATCAA
>JAGOVZ010000277.1 GCA_018060485.1 Ottowia sp.
CGGCGCGGTGCCCGCGCTGCTGCCGCCGGGCCGCAACAGCGCGTTCGACCACCGCATGGACGCCGTGCCGCGCGTCGGCGAGCACACCGATGCGATCCTGCTTGCATTGGGGCGCAGTGCGGAGCAGGTCGCGGCGCTGCGTGCAGCCCAGGCGATCTGACTTGTCCACTTCACTATTGATAGCTGTTTGCGCTTGTCTGACGTGCGCCAGCGGCCGATTTGATTCATGAATACACCGCCCAACCTGCCCGCCGAACAACTGGCCGCCTTCGCAGCCGGCCTGCGTTTTGATCAGATTCCCGAGCCCGTGGTGCGCTTCACCGAGAACCTGCTGGTTGACTGGTTCGGCTCGGCGGTGGCGGGCCATGGTTCACGCCCCGTCGAGAGCATCGCGCGCTTCGCCCAGAGCATGGGCCCGGCCGCCGGCCCGAGCGAGGTCATCACGAGCCGCCAGACCAGCAGCCCGTACCTGGCCGCCATGGCCAACGCCGCCGCCTCGCACCTGGCCGAGCAGGACGACGTGCACAACGGCTCGGTGTTTCACCCGGCGACGGTGGTGTTCTCGCCCGCCGTCGCGGTGGCGCAGGCGTTGGGCGCGAGCGGCCAGCAATTGATCGCGGCCAGCGTGGCGGGCTATGAGGTGGGCATTCGCGTCGGCGAATTCCTCGGCCGCTCGCACTACAAGGTGTTCCACACCACGGGCACGGCCGGCACGCTGGCGGCGGCGGCGGCCGTCGGCCATCTTCTGGGGCTGAACGCGATTCAGATGCAGCATGCTTTCGGTTCGGCCGGCACGCAGTCGGCGGGGCTATGGGAATTCTTGCGCACCGCCGCCGACAGCAAGCAATTGCACACCGCGCACGCCGCCGGTGCGGGCCTGATGGCGGCGTATCTGGCGCAGGACGGCTTCACCGGCGCGGCCGATATCTTCGGCGGCTCGCAAGGCATGGCCGCCGGCATGAGCAGCGACGCTGATGCGGCGCGCCTGACCGATGGCTTGGGCACGCGCTGGGCGACGGCCGAAACCTCGTTCAAATGGCATGCGTGCTGCCGCCACACGCACCCCGCCGCCGATGCGCTGCTGGCGGTGATGCAGGCGCACGGCCTGCACGCCCATGACATCGCGCGTGTCGTCGCGCACGTGCACCAGGGCGCCATCGACGTGCTGGGGCCGGTGGTCGATCCGCGCACCGTGCACCAGTCGAAGTTCAGCATGGGCACCGCGCTGGCGCTGGCGGCGCAGCACGGGCACGCGGGCCTGAACGAGTTCGATGCCGAATTTCAAAGCGCCGCCACGCAGGCATTACGCGACAAGGTGACGATGGTGCTCGATGAAGAAGTCGACACCGCCTACCCGGCACGCTGGATCGGCAAGGTCAGCGTAACCACCACCGACGGCCGCACGCTGCATGGGCGCGTGGACGAGCCCAAGGGCGACCCTGGCAACACGCTGAGCCGCGACGAGATCACGGCCAAGGCGCTGCGTCTTGCGGCATGGAGCGGTGGTGCCAGCGAGATGGAGATGCGTCAGGCCGTCGATGCGCTGTGGCAGGTGGCGGATTGGCCTCGCGTGGGAATGCTGCTGAAAGGTGCTGCATGAATTGCCGTGGTCGTGCTCCGTTTTGCGCCCTCTCCCGCTGGCGGGAGAGGGTGGGGGTGAGAGTGGTTTGCGCGACCCGCATCAGCGCTGTCGGCCCTCACCTCGCCCTCTCAGAGGGAGTAAAGACAACCAAGAAATTCACATGATCGCCAGCGCCATCACCTTCCTCTTCGTCCCCGGCAACCGCCCCGACCGCTTTGCCAAGGCGCTGGCCAGCGGCGCCGGCGCGGTGATCGTCGATTGGGAAGACGCCGTGGCACCGGCCGACAAGATCGCCGTGCGCGAGCAGTTCGCGCAAGCTTGGCCCAGCGTGCCGCCAGCCGACCGCGCGCGCCTGCTGCTGCGCATCAACGCCGCCGGCACGCCCTGGCATGCGGGCGACGTGGCCGCGCTGCCCGCGCTCGCCGCGCAGGGCCTGACAACGGTGGTCGTGCCCAAGGCCGAAAGCGCTGCCGCACTGGCGCCCGTGGCGGCGGCGCTGGGCGAGGGCAGCGCGCTGCTGCCGCTGATCGAATCCGCCGCCGGGCTGGATGCCGTGCGCCAGATCGCTCACGCGCCGCAGGTGGCGCGCCTGCTGTTCGGCCATCTCGATTTTCAAGCCGATGTGGGCATGACCTGCGGGCCGGGTGAAGAAGAGCTGGTGCCGGTGCGCCTGCACATCGTGCTGGCCTCGCGCCTGGCCGGCCTGGCGCCGCCGGTCGACGGCGTGACCACCGAAACGCAGGACCTGGCCCTGGTGCAGGCCCACGCGGCACGCGCGCTGCGTGGCGGCTTTGGCGGCAAGCTGTGCATTCATCCGGCGCAGGTGGCGGCGGTGCACGCGGCCTTTGCGCCATCGCCGGCACAGGCCGACTGGGCGCGCCGCGTGGTCGAGGGCTTTGAGGCCGCGCGCGGCGGCGTGTTCAGCCTGGATGGCCGCATGGTCGATGCGCCCATCGTCAAATTGGCGCAGCAGACGCTGCGGCGCGCCGCGCAAGTGGGCGTGACGCAAGTCGCGCCCGGCGAGGGTTAACCACCAGAAACTTTCGCGACGTTCCGGGGTTTCATCAAAGGCAGGCGCGCCCCGCACAACGCCCATTCACAGGCGCCTTGGTTTTCAACGTTTTTTTGTTCAGGAGACATGCAGATGGCAGTTCGATTCAAGCATTGGTTGACCGCGGTCGCAGGCGCCGCCAGCCTGGTGGCCACCGGCGCCGCGGTGGCGCAGGCGGCCTTTCCGGCCAAGCCGGTCACCGTGGTGGTGCCGTTCTCGGCCGGCGGCCCGACCGACGTGGTGGCGCGGCTGATTGGCGTGCCGATGGGCAAGGCGCTCGGCCAGACGGT
>JAGOVZ010000278.1 GCA_018060485.1 Ottowia sp.
GGCGCGCTGCGCAGCTGGATCAGCGCGTACATCGGCACGCTGTACAGGCCGGCAAACAGGCTGAGCAGCAGCAAGTCGCCCATCACGCGCCAGTGCGCGGGCTGCGCCAGAAAGCTGCCCAGCGTGTGGCCGGCGTGCGGCGCGAGGCCACGCGAGGCAAAGTACAAGTCCACCGAGAACACCGTCATGCCGATGGCGCCCAGCGGCACCAGGCCGATCTCGACGTGGCGGTGGCTCAACTTCTCGCACAGCAGCGAGCCGACGCCGATGCCGATCGAAAACACCACCAGCAGCAGCGACGCCACCTGCTCGTTGCCATGCAGCACTTCCTTGGCAAAGGCGGGGAAGTTGCTCAAGAAAACGGCGCCGAAAAACCACATCCACGAGATGCCCAGCATCGAGCGGAACACCACCACGTTGCCGTGCGCCAGCTTCAGGTTGCGCCAGGTCTCGGTGACCGGGTTCCAGTTGATCTTCAGGCCCGGGTCGGTCGCCGGCGCGCTGGGGATGAACTGCGCCACCGCCCGCCCGGCCAGCGCCAGCGCTACACAAGCGATAGCTACCGAGGCATGCCCCACCTGCGGCATCGCCACCAAAAGCCCGCCGACGACGTTGCCGAGCAGGATGGCGACAAAGGTGCCCATCTCGACCATGCCGTTGCCGCCGGTCAGCTCGCGCTCGTTCAACACCTGCGGCAGGTAGGCGAACTTGACGGGGCCGAACAGCGTGGAATGCAGCCCCATCAGAAACACGCAGCCCAGCAGCACCGGCACGTTGGCCGCCATGAAGGCCCAGGCGGCCAGCGCCATGATGCCGATCTCCAGGTTCTTCACCAGGCGGATCATGGTGGTCTTGTCGTACTTGTCGGTCAGCTGCCCGCTGGTGGCCGAAAACAGCAGAAACGGCAGGATGAACAGCGCGCCAATCACCAGCCCCGCCATGGCCGGCGGCAGCCAGCCGACGCTGAGCTGGTAGGTCACCATCACGGTGAAGGCGAACTTGAACAGGTTGTCGTTGGCGGCGCCGGCAAACTGCGTCCAGAAGAAGGGCGCGAAGCGGCGCTGGCGCAGCAGCGCAAACTGGTTGGGCGATGCGTGTGCGGCGGGTTCGTCCGCGGGCGCGGGCAATGCCGCATCGGGCGCGAAGGCGCTGGGGTTCTGGCTCATGGCAACAACTCCTCGGGGAATACTTTTGGTTGTTCTTGTCAGCGAATTGTGAGGGCAGCCGCGCCGTTGGCGGGCGCTTGCGCGGCGCGTTGCAGCGCCCGCACCACCGGCCAGGCGGCCAGCGCGGCCACGACGTGCTTGGCGCTGTGGCCTGAGATGAGGTGCTGCGTCAGCGCGAAGACCGGCGCATCGGCCAGCTCGAGCGCCTTGGCGGCGGCGTAGAACGCGATCACGCCGGCAATCGAAAAGCCCAGCGCGCCAGGTTGCGGCCGCCGCACGGCCAACGCCGCCAGCAGCACCAGGGCGCCGCCTTGCAGCACCGCCCAGGGCGTCATGTTGCCGGCCAAGCCGTCGATCAAGGCCGTGGCCGGCGCGGCCAGCGCCACGAAAGCCGCCAAGGCCACGCCGGCGCGCGCGCTGATGCGATCGGCCGCCGCCAGCCCCAGCAGGCCGGCAAACGCCGCGCTCATGCCGAGCCGGTCAATGCACAGGCCCGCGTGGTCGGGCGCCAGGTGGTAGACGGCCGAACACAACGTGGTGGCCACCAAACCGAAGAAGAACAGCGCCGCCAGGCCGCGCTGCGCCGCGCCGATGCGCGCGGGCGGCAAGCGCCGCAGCCACGCCAGCCCCCACACGCCCATGGCTGCAAAGGGCAGGTTGCTCAGCACGTCGATGGCGTGCGGCAGACCCAGCCAGGCGCGCTGATCGGCAAAGTCGTGGTAGCCGGTGGGCAAGGCGGCGGCCGGCAGCAGCGCGGCCAGGGCCATCAGCGCGGCCACCGCCAGCAGCAGCGCGCGTTCGGCGGTGGTGGCGTGGGCCGGCGACGGGGCAGGTGGGCCCAGCCGGTGGTGAGGGGCAGCGGTGTGCAAACGCATGGTGACGGGGCCTTGGGGCGTGGATGAATCGGATCGCCACTGTCGCCCCACGGCGCCCATCATGCGCCTGATTTTGCAACTGCCATCACGCTCCTGAACCATCGGTATCATTTGGCGATTCTTTTTCAAAGCCGCCATGAGCACCACCGCCGACCTCGTCACCACGCTCAAGAAAGAGCTGAAAGCCGCCCAGATGACCTACGCCGATCTGGCGCGCGAGCTGGGCATGGCCGAAAGCAGCGTCAAGCGCATGCTGGCCAAGGGCGACATGCCGCTGTCGCGCATCGACGCGATTTGCCGCGCGCTGAAGCTCGACTTTGCCGAAGTCGCCCAGCGCGTGGCCGACGCGCAGCCGCTGTTGAAAGAGCTGACGGCCGAGCAGGAACGCGCCGTGGTGGCCGACGAAAAGCTGCTGCTGGTGGCCACCAACGTGCTGAGCCAGTGGACGCTCGAGCAGATGACCGCCGCCTACCGCCTGACCGAGGCCGAGGTCATCAAGTACCTGGCGCAGCTGGATCGCATCGGCGTGATCGAGCTGAAACCGCTCAACCGCTACCGCCTGAAGGTCGCCAAGACCTTCCGCTGGCGCCCGCACGGCCCGGTGATGCAGTACGTGCGCGAACACGTGGTGCTCGACTACTTCTCAGGCGGCTTTGACGGCCCGGCCGAAGGCCTGCTGCTGGTGCACGGCAGCGTCAGCCGCGCGCTGGCGCCCTCGTTTCTGGAGCGCCTGCAACGCGTGGCGCAGGACTTTGCGCAGCAGCACCAGATGGACCAGAAGCTGAAAGATTCAGACCGCGAGGGCTACACCCTGCTGCTGGGCATGCGCAGCTGGGAGTTCGAGGCGTTCACGCGGCTGCGGCGCTGAC